>JALAGW010000365.1 GCA_022712235.1 Brevundimonas sp.
ATCGGCCAAGACCCGCTGACTCTTAATCAGCTGCGCCAGGCCCTGAACGGACCCGTTCAAGTCGAACTCACGCCCGCCGCCTGGGCCAATGTCGAAAAAGGCGCGGCGGTCGTCGCCGCCATCCTGGCCGAGGGCCGGACGGTCTATGGCATCAATACCGGCTTCGGACTGCTGGCCAACACCAGCATCGCACCGGAAGACCTTGAAACCCTTCAGAAGAACCTGGTGCTCAGCCACGCCTGCGGCGTCGGCGCGCCGCTGGACGAGAACGTCACCCGCCTGCTGATGGTGCTGAAGATCGCCAGCCTGTCGAAGGGCGCATCCGGCGTTCGGCGGCACACGCTGGAGACCCTGATCGGCATGGTCAACGCCGGGATTCTGCCGCTGATCCCGTCCAAGGGTTCGGTCGGCGCCTCGGGCGACCTGGCGCCGCTGGCCCACATGTCGTGCGTCCTGATCGGCGTCGGCGAGGCCCGTTATCAGGGTCAGACGCTGGACGCCGTTTCGGCCCTGGCCAAGGCCGGGCTGAAGCCGGTTGTGCTGGGTCCGAAGGAGGGTCTGGCCCTGCTGAACGGCACCCAGTGCTCGACGGCCCTGGCCCTGACCGGCCTGTTCGCGGCCGAGGACGTCTTCGCCGCCGCCATCGCCGCCGGCGGCCTGTCGGTCGACGCCCTGCTGGGGTCGGATGCGCCCTTCGACCACCGCATCCACGCCCTGCGCGGCCAGCCGGGTCAGATCGACGTGGCCCGTCGTCTGCGCGAACTGCTGACCGGCAGCGCCATCCGCGACAGCCACCGCCACGACTGCGCCAAGGTGCAGGACCCCTACTCACTGCGCTGCCAGCCACAGGTCATGGGCGCGACCCTGGACGTGCTGCGCAACGCCGCCGCCATGCTGGAGCGTGAAGCCAACGCCGTGACCGACAATCCGCTGGTCTTCATCGAGGACGGCGATGTCATCTCGGGCGGCAACTTCCACGCGGAACCTGTTGCCTATGCAGCAGACCAGATCGCTATGGTCCTGTGCGAGATCGGCAATATCAGTGAGCGCCGCACCTCCATCCTGGTCGACCCCAAGATGACCGATCTGCCCGCCTTCCTGGTCAAGGACAGCGGCGTGAACTCGGGCTTCATGATCGCCCAGGTGACGGCGGCGGCCCTGGTGGCCGAGAACCGCATGGTCGCCCACCCCTGCGTCATCGACACCGTGCCCACCAGCGCCAACCAGGAAGACCACGTGTCCATGGCCACCCACGGCGCCCGCCGCCTGCTGGACATGGCCGCCAACACCGCGACCGTGGTGGGCATCGAACTGCTGGCCGCGGCCCAGGGCATCGACTTCCGTCGCCCGCTGACCTCGTCGCCGGAGCTGGAGCAGACCTACGCCATCGTGCGCGAGGCGGCCGAGCCCTATTCGGCTGACCGCTACTTCGCGCCGGACATCGCGCGCGCGACGGACGGGGTGCGGGCCGGCCGTTACCGCGCCTTCGCCGGCGACCTGCTGCCCTCGGCCTGATCGACCCACGGGGGAGGAAGCTGTTCCTCCCCCTGCTCTTCCTTCAAAGGTGAACCGCATCAGTCATTCGTGCGCTTCAGATGCGAAGACGTCAGAATCGGGTGGAGGACGATGAAGGCGACGACAGCGACGATCGCGGCGATAGGCCTCGCGGCCATGCTCGGCGGCGGCTGGATGCTGTGGCGCTCGACCTCGATCGCCCACGGCCCGGCGCCTGACGGGCCTTCAATCCATGTAGAGGTGGTGGCCCCGGTCGAGCCGGAGCTGGTCCCCAGCCCCATCCTGGCGGTGGGCGAACTTACCGACGGCTATGAGCATGACCCGGAACGGTTGCTGCCGCCCGCCGCCCTGGGGGCTGAAGAGATGGCGCTGGACAGCGCCTGGATGGAACCGACGCCGCCCCTGCCTTCACCACCCCTCATCGTGATTGGGGAGCCGACGCCGCCGCCCGCGCCGCGGGTCGTGCGGCTGGAACCCGACGACTACAGTTTCGGCTTCGACCGCCCCTTGCCGGAAACGGTCGCGGAGACGGCCCCGATCGATCCGCCCGAGGCCGCCGCCGACATCAACGGCGCGAGGTGACGCTGAGGGTGTAGTCGCCTTCTTCCGACGACCCGAGCGTATTGGCGCGGATCGAATAGGTCCCCGGACGCAGGGTCTGGACGATCTGGGCGCTGGTGCCGCCGCCGCTGTCGTCGTCGGTGGCGAGGGAGTCGCCGTCGCACTGAGGACCTTCATAGAGGCCGAGGTAGGCGTCGAAGTCCCCGGAATCGAGACGGACGGCGACGCTGCCCGCGCGCGAAATCGTCAGGGCGTAGCAGTCGTAGAAAGAGCCGTCGTCGGCGCGGCGGTCGCTGAACTCCAGGTGGCCCGAACGGCTTTCGCCGACGGCGATGGGCAGGACTTGGGTGGTCGGACGGATGCGCTCGCCCGCTGAGACGCGCAGCTCATAACGGCCGGTCTCGCCCTCGCTCAGGGTATTGGCCTTGATGATCCACAGGCCGCCGCTGGAGGCGAAGCGCACCTGCGAATTGGTGCCCATGTCGGGACCGTCGTCGTTGGACACCGAGGTGTCGTCGCAGTCCGCGCCCGCGCCGGCCGACAGGAAGGTGTCGAAGTCAGACGAGCTGAGCGTGACCGTATAGGCC
>JALAGW010000366.1 GCA_022712235.1 Brevundimonas sp.
CTGGCCGCGCTGGAGGCGTTCGAGACCCATCCCGACCGCCACGGCGTCGGCTGGACCGTGCTGCTCAGCCCGGACGAGGAAATCGGCTCGCCTGCTTCGGCGCCCCTGCTGGCCGAACTGGGCGCACGCGGCCATGTCGGCCTGACCTATGAACCCGCCCTGTCCGATGGGACGCTGGCAGGCGAGCGCAAGGGCAGCGGCAACTTCCACCTGATCGTCACCGGCAAGGCCGCCCACGCGGGCCGCGCCTTCCACGAGGGCGCCAATGCGGTAGCCGGCGCCGCCATGATCGCCGCCCGCCTGCACGGCCTGAACGGCCAACGCGAGGGCGTCACCGTCAACGTCGCCAGGATCGCGGGCGGCGGCCCCCTGAACGTCGTGGCCGACAACGCCGTGGTCCGCTTCAACGTCCGCGTGCCGGACGCCCAGGCCTCCGCCTGGATCGACCAGACCGTGCGCGCCATCGCCGCCGAACCGCCCTTCCCCGGCCTGACCCTGGATCTGCACGGCGGCATGACCCGCGCGCCCAAGCCGATGGACGCCAGTCAGACCGCCCTCTTCCACGCCGTCCGCGACGCGGGCGACCTGCTGGGCCAGACCATCGCCTGGAAGCCCTCCGGCGGGGTCTGCGAGGGCAACAACCTGCACGCCGCGGGCCTGCCCAATGTCGACACCCTCGGCGTCGTCGGCGGCGAGATCCATTCGGATCAGGAGTTCGCCTGGCCCGCCAGCTTCGTCGAACGGGCCCAGTTGTCCGCGCTCATCCTGTGCAAGATCGCCTCGGGCGAGATCGACGCCCTCAAACTGAAACAGCTCCGACTGGAGACGATGTAACCGCATGCTCGTTGTTCGCCCCGCCGGCCCCGCCGACCTCCATCACCTGCTTGAACTGGCCATCCTCTCCGGCCCCGGCTTCACCAGCCTGCCAGAGGACGCCGACGTCCTCAGCGAACGTCTGGAGCTCAGCCAGGCCAGCTTCGAGGGTCGCGTACCGCCTCAGGAGGCCTGGTACACCCTGATGCTGGAAGACGGCGACACGGGCGACATCGACGGCATCGGCTCGGTCAAGGCGACGGTGGGGCTGAAGCGACCCTTCTTCTCGTTCCGTGTGGTCAACAACACCGTCCAGTCGCCCTCTCTGGGCATGAAGCTGAACCATCAGACGCTCGTGCTGGTCAACGAGTGCACCGGCTGGACCGAGGTCGGCTCGCTCTTCCTCAAGGCCGACCGCCGCAAGGGCGGCGCCGGGCGTCTGCTCAGCCAGTCGCGCTATATGCTGATCGGGGCCCAGCCGGACCTGTTCGCCGACAATGTCCTGGCTGAACTGCGCGGCGTCTTCACGCCAGACGGCTACTGCCCCTTCTGGGACCATGTGGCGCACAAATTCTTCCCCATGGACTTCGACGACGCCGACCGCATGAGCGGCTCGACCGACAAGCAGTTCATCCTCGACCTGGCGCCGCGCCACCCCATCTACATCGACCTGCTGCCCGAACCGGCCCGCGCCGTGATCGGCAAGGTCCACCCGCAGGGCGTGCCCGCCATGGCCCTGCTGGAAAGCGAGGGCTTCCGCCCCAACGGCCTGGTCGACATCTTTGACGCCGGCCCAACCGTGGCCTGCGGCCGCGACAACATCCGCACCGTCCGCGACGCCCGCGTCCTGACCGCGCGCATCGAGAAGGAGGTCGAGGTCGAACTGCCCTCCCTCGTCTCGACCGACAGCGTCTCCGCCTTCCGCGCCGTCCGCGCCCGCGTCCTGGTGGACGGCGAGACGGTCCGCATGACCCCCGACGTCGCCGCCGCCCTGAAGATCAAGGACGGCGCCACGGTGCGGGTGAAGTCGTGATCCTCGCGCACAAGAATGCCCTTCTCCCCTTGTGGGAGAAGGTGGCCTGCGAAGCAGGTCGGATGAGGGGTGTCGCCGCGACGTCCGCCTCTTATCTTCATCACAGCGCCGCCCTGTCAGACGTCGCCGCAACCCCTCATCCGGTCGCTGCCGCGACCACCTTCTCCCGCAAGGGGAGAAGGGGAGAAAACGTATGACCCACTTCATCTCCACCAACCCCGCCACCGGCGAAACCGTCTGGGAAGGCGAAGCCGCCTCCGTCGAACAGGTCGGCGCCGCCGTCGAGGCCGCCCGCAAAGCCTTCCCCGACTGGGCCGACCGCCCGCGAGGTGATCGCATCGACGCGGTGAAACGCTATCAGGCGGTGCTGAAGGAACGCGCCCCCGAAATGGCCGAGGCCATCAGCCGCGAGACCGGCAAGGCCCTGTGGGAAACGAAAACTGAACTGGCCTCGATGGCGGGCAAGGTCGACATCTCGATCCGCGCCTATGACGAGCGCACCGGCGAGCGGTCGAACGACACCGCTTTCGGCCGCGCCGTCCTGCGTCATCGCCCGCACGGCGTCTCGGCGGTGCTCGGCCCGTTCAACTTCCCCGGCCACCTGCCCAACGGCCACATCGTCCCGGCCCTGCTGGCGGGCGACACCGTGGTGTTCAAGCCGTCCGAGGAAACACCCCTGACCGGCCAGCTGATGGCCGAATGCCTCGAGGCCGCCGACCTGCCCAAGGGCGTGTTCAACATGGTGCAGGGCGGGCGCGATACCGGCGCGGCCCTGCTGGACCAGCCCATCGACGCCCTGATGTTCACCGGCTCGGGCGCGGCGGGCGCCCACTTCCGGCGCAAGTTCGCCGATGACCTGCACGTCATCCTGGCGCTGGAGTTGGGCGGCAACAACCCGCTGGTCGTCTGGGACGCCGCCGATGCCGAAGCCGTCGCGGGCATCGTGGTCCAGTCCGCCTTCGTCACCACCGGCCAGCGCTGCTCGTGCGCGCGCCGCCTGATCGTGCCGGAAGGCGCGGCGGGCGACGCCATCGTCGAGGCCGTGGCCGCCCTGTCCGATCGCCTGAACTTCGCCCCCTGGGACAGCGACCCTGAACCCTACGCCGGGCCCCTGATCTCGGAAAAGGCCGCGACCGCTGCTCTGGCCGCCCTGCAACAGCGCATCGACGCGGGCGCTAAGGTCATCCGCGCCTCCGGTCCGGTCGACAACCTGCCCGGCGCCTTCGTCAAGCCCGCCATCATCGACGTCACCGGCGTCGCGGTCGAGGACGAGGAAATGTTCGCCCCCTTCCTGCAGGTCATTCGCGTCCCGAACTTCGACGCCGCCATCGCCGCCGCCAACGCCACCAAGTACGGCCTGTCCGCCGGTCTGGTCAGCGACGATGCGAAGCACTGGGACCGCTTCATCAACCGCATCCGCGCGGGCGTGGTGAACTTCAACCGTCCGACCACGGGCGCGGCGGGCGACATGCCCTTCGGCGGCCTCGGCGCCAGCGGCAACCACCGCCCCAGCGCCTACTACGCCGCCGACTACTGCGCCTACCCGGTCGCCAGCTTCGAGGCCGGCGCGGTCAAGAACATCGAAAGCGAAATCAAAGGCCTGCGCTGATTTCCTCACACCCCGCCCCTCTCCACACACAAAAG
>JALAGW010000367.1 GCA_022712235.1 Brevundimonas sp.
CCACGTTCTTCACGTCGGCGGCGGAATCGTCGCCTGCCCCGCCAGGATAGGTCAGGCGGTCGGCGGCGGAGGCCGTCAGATCCTCGGAGATCACCGCGACAAAGGCGTCCATGCCCCCGGCGTGGGCCGTATTGATCTGACCGATGTCCAAAGCGCCGTTGCGGGTCGCCCCGGCGAGGATGACCTGGCCGTCGACCACCGACAGGCCGCTGATCTCGCCGCCGCTGGCGCTGCCCAGGTCGCGAGAGGACAACAGGGTCGGCGAACCCGTGGCGTCGATCTGGAACCGCCGCACGACCATGCGGCCGTTCTCGATGCCAGCGGTGTAGAGCTTGTCGCCGTCCACGGTCATGGCCTGAACGCTGTCGTCGCCGGCCGTGCCGAACTGGCTGACGCCCGTGGCCACGGCCTTGACGGGCGCAAGAGGATGCAACTGGGTTTCGCTGAAGGCCTGGACATAGCCGTCCCAGCCGCCAGAAGCGGTCGCGCCCGACATGGCCGACTGCGAGCGCCCGGCCACATAGATGCGGCCGTCCGCGCCGAACGACACCGCCGTCGCCTCGTCCGCCGCCTTGGCGCCGCGACGCTGGGTCCACTGCTCCACGCCCTTGGCGTCGAAGACGGTGACGAAGCTGTCGGCCACGTTGGCGACCGCGCCCGAGGCGCCGGGCTCCAGCGCGCCGATGACCGATCCCGCCACGGCCACCCGGCCGTCGTCGCTCACCGAAATCGCATAGCCGCTGGCGGTCGATGCGGCCCCCAGAGCACGGCTGAGCACCACCTGGCCCGCCGAATCCAGCTTCATCAAAACGACGTCGCCCTGCCCCTTGATCGGCTGGTTCGTGGTCCCGGCGCTGACGTCGGCGACGATCCACATCGAACCGTCGGGCCCGACGGCGCTGGCGCGGACGGTTTCGACGCCGTCGGGCAGGCCCGACTTGCCGATCTGGCCGTTGACCGCAAACAGCTCTCCGGTCGTGTTCCCGGCGCCCTCCTGGAACTTCAGCACGTCATGACCGCCGGCCTTGCCCGAGCCCTGCACCACATAGACGGCGTCAGCCGAGGTCACCGGAACGAAGCTGACGGTTTCAGTCGAGACGCCCTTGACGCTCAAGGCCCATTTATCGGGGCCCTTGGGCAGGGTGATGGTCTTGTCGCCCGACTTGATGACCCTCGGCTCTTGCGGCAGCATTTCACGGCTCATCCGCGTCTGGACGCCCGCCGCCTCCAGCTTGCCGTTGATGTGCGCGACCACCGACTGCATCGTGCGCGCCTCGGCCCCCATCTCGGCCAGGTCGATCGCAATCGTCTTCGCGCCGCCGGTCGTCTTTACGCTGATGTTGAACTTCACATCGCCCTGGAAGGCCTCGACCGGGGCGTATTCCGCGCCGGTGTGGACCGCCCCGGTGACATATTTGGCCGAATCCCGCGCCACGGCGGCGCCGGTCTGGGCCTTGGTGGCGGATTCGCCCTCCACCATGCGGATGCCCTCGAACTTGGCGTCCTTCAGATAGGCCGACAGTTCCGCCATGCCCGCGTCGAACCGCTTGGTCAGCAAAGCGGTTTCAGAGGCGCTGACGCCCTTCTGACCCGCACGGTTGGTGATGGATTCCAGCAGGGACAGGCCCTGGTTCAGGGCGAACAGCTTGCGATAGTCGCCGGACGACTTGGTCTGCAGATCCAGCGTCGTCGCCGCTTCGTTGAAGAAACGCCGGCCGCTCAGCGCTGTGCGCAGAAGATCCGACTGGGCCGGCGGCTTGACCGTCGTGCTCCAGGGCGCTGTCGGCTGCTTCCTGACGGTCGAGGCCGCGCCCGACGAGCCAGAGCTCACCGGCGACAGGCCGTACATTCCAAGAAGATAGCTGTTGTCGATCACAGGCCTTCACGCTCCCTGCCGCATCCTGCCACGCGCACGGTAACGAAGTGTTTAAGATCGCCCCGGAACAGCGGGCTGCGCTTCACGTTAGCCGACAGTCAAGCTCACAGGTCAGGGATCAGCCCTATGCCCTACGTGCGTTGGTTGCTCATGAAGTTGGCCAGCCTCTACGGGCTGACCCCACGCCCCGCGCAGCGCAAACCGCCGCCGATTTCACTCGGCCACGGCGCGCCTCGCTACTTCAGATAGATCAGCCCTTGAACAGGGACAGGATGATCTGCGGCGCCTGGTTGGCGATCGACAGGGCCTGCGCGCCCAGTTGCTGCTGGACCTGAAGCGCCTGCAGGCGTGCGCTTTCCTTGGCCATGTCGGCGTCCACCAGGTTGCCGATGCCGACTTCCAGCGAATCCATCAGCTTGCTGACAAACGTGTTGTGCTTTTCGACCTGTTTGGACTGCGCGCCCAGCTCAGCCAGCTTGGCGTTGGCCGTGTCCATGGCCGCGACGACGTCCGCCAGCGCCTTTTCGGCATTGGCCTCGGTCGTCAGGTCAAAGGCAGTGACCGGCGCCGTAAAGGTCGTCGGCGCGAGGCCCAGACCGATCAGCGACATGTCCTGACGGTTCACGGTGATGGTTTCGGTGGCGTTGACGTTGGCCAGGAAATCCAGCCCCGTCAGCGTGGCGGGCGGAACGGGCCGCACGCCGCCGATCTTGCCGTTCAGGATATTCTCGCCGTCGAAGGTGGCGTTGTCGGCGAAGGACTGCAGCGACTTGAGCAGCGACTGGAACTCGTCGTTGTAGGCCTTGCGCGTCGCGGCGGTCTGCGAGGGGTCAGCTGCGGCCGTCGCCTTTTCGCGCAGCTCGATCAGCAGATCAGAGATCTGTGCGCCAGCGGCCAGCGAAACGTCCGCCAGAGAGGTCGCCCGGTTCATGCTGGTCTTGACGGCGTCCAGCGCCCCCGTGTCCGCTCGCTGGTTCTGGGCGATGGCCCAGGTCGCGGCGTTGTCCTTGGCGCCCTGCACCTTCAGGCCGGTGTTCACCCGGCTCTGGGTCGCGGCCAGCTTGTTGTTCGTCGAATTCAGATTCTGGAGCGCTATGAGCGCCGAGGCATTGGTGAGAACGCTGTTAGACATGGCTTCTAGCCCCAGTTTCAATTCTGGGGGCCAGTAATGCGCATGATTCCTGAGCGTATGGTTAACGCCGCAGAAACCATGATAGCGCCGCGCGGCGAGCCGGCGGCGTTGGCGTTCTCGATCGACGAAGGTTCACACCTTGGTCTTGATCAACTCCCCCGGACCATAGGCCGGGCTGTGGCGCATCTTGACGACGTCTTCGCGCGGCAGCTGGCGAATGACCTCGCCTGTGACGCGATCCAGCGTCTTGTAGATGAAGCCGTCCGGCCCCTCCTCGATCGTCAGGCGATAGCGCCCGGCGTCATTGTCCTGGATCGGACGTTTCGGCGGCTCGACGCCCTGCCCCATGGCCTCGGGCGTGACGAGCGTTACGCTGGGTACTCGTGCGACATTGTCTGCCATGTCCCTGATGCGCGGTCAGGCCGCGCCCTCTGTGTCTGCCGACGTGCGAACGGGGACGAGCCGCGAAGCCCGCCCCCGACCACGTCTTGTTAGCGGAACAGGCCGAGCAGAACCGAGCTCGACTGGTTCGCGATCGACAGCGCCTGCACGCCCAGCTGTTGCTTGGTTTGCAGAGCCGTCAGCTTGGCGCTTTCCTTGGCCAGGTCAGCATCCACCAGGTTGCCGATGCCGACTTCAAGCGCGTCCTGCATCTTGCTGGTGAAGGTCAGCTGACGATCCAGGGACTTCGACTTGGTGCCCAGGTCCGCAAGGACCGTGGCGAAGCCGTTGATCGCCGTTTCTACATTGGCCGCCGTGTAAGCCGTCTTCTTGGCCCCCTCGGTACCGGCGGCCGTCCAGACGCCCGCGGCGACCGTGCCGCCGAAGACCAGACCCGCGCCGGCCGCAGCCCCGTTGTTGCCTTTCAGCTCGAACTTGCCGCCCGAGGTGTTGGTGCTCACCTCGATCTTGCCCGTCGCGCCGGTGGCGTCGAACAGGTTGACGCCGTCGAACTTGGCGCCCGCGAGGGAGGTGTGAATCTCCTTCACGATTGCGTCGAAGTCGGCGGCCAGCTTCTTGCCGGTGTCGGTAAAGGCCGTTGCGCCGCCGGCGTCGTCCTGCATCGCCCCGGCCCGGCTCGTCAGGTCGGTCAGGGCGGTGGTCACGGTTTCACCGGCCGCCAGGGCGACGTCGACGATGGATTGACCGCGTTGCAGCGACTGCTTCACCGCGTCCTGGGCGCCCATTTCTGCGCGCTGAGACGTGGCGATGGCGAAGATCGCGCCGTTGTCCTTGGCCGACGAGATCTTTTGACCCGTGTTCACGCGGTTTTGCGTGATGCTTAGATCGCGGCTCGTCTGGTTCAGGTTCTGCAGAGCCACCAGGGCGCCTGCGTTGGTATTGATGCTGTTAGCCATTTTGGCTTTCCTTTGTCTTTGACAATTTCCGACGCCGTTTTGGCTATCGGGAGCGTTCTGCTCGGGGTTCTGAGGTGATCAGGCGGCGGTTTTACCCGCCGCCTCCATGTTCGTTAGCGGAACAGGCCGAGCAGGATCGAGCTCGACTGGTTCGCGATCGACAGCGCCTGCACGCCCAGCTGTTGCTTGGTTTGCAGGGCGGTCAGCTTGGCGCTTTCCTTGGCCAGGTCGGCGTCCACCAGGTTGCCGATGCCGACTTCAAGCGCGTCTTGCATCTTGCTGGTGAAGGTCAGCTGGCGATCCAGGGATTTCGACTTGGTGCCGAAGTCCGCCAACACCGTCGAGAAGTTGGCGACGGCGCGTTCGACGTTGGCGGCCGTGCGATCGGCGACGTTCGTAAAATCGAACGCCGTCAGAGCGCCGGCGCCGTCCGGATCCGGCGCCGCGGTAGGATCGATTTTGCCGCCGGCGGCATAGGCGCCGGAAGCTGCAGCGACCGTGGATTTCAGCGTAAACTTGCCACCCGACGTATTGGTGGTCACCTCGATCGCGGCGGCATTGGCCTTGAACAGGTTGACGCCGTCGAAGTTGGCGCCGTCCAGAGCCGTCTTGATTTCCGACACGATGGCGGTGAAGTCAGCGTTCAGCTTGGTGGCCGTATCGCTGCCCGTCGGCGCATCCTGGATCGCCACGGCCAGGCTCTTCAGTTCGTTCAGAGCATTGGTCACGGTCTCGCCGGCCGCCAGGGCGACGTCGACGATGGATTGACCGCGTTGCAGCGACTGCTTCACCGCGTCCTGGGCGCCCATTTCTGCGCGCTGAGACGTGGCGATGGCGAAGATCGCGCCGTTGTC
>JALAGW010000368.1 GCA_022712235.1 Brevundimonas sp.
CGGGGCCGAGCCCCCCCGCGCCCCGCCGCTCCCCGCCTTCCGCACCGCGTCCCGCCGGTTGGTCTGGGGCTGCCGCCCCCCCCACGCCCCGCGCGAGCCCACCCGCCTGGACGAGGTGCTGAAGGCGGTGAACGGCTGCGCTCATCTGGCCCCGACCCCGGCCGGGGCCATGGGCGGCCCGGTGGGCGAGCACATCCCGCGCCTGGGGGCCAAGGCCCTGACCGCCGCCGATCAGGCGGCGGGCGCCGCCCTGGCCAAGATCACCATCGCCGATCTGCTGGAGGCCGACCCGGCTTCGCTGCGCGATTTCGCGCCGCATTCGTCCTGCCCCGTCGCCGCCTGACATCAGTCGCTTGGGGGAGCGCCGCACCATCCTGATCACGGGGGCCAGCGCCGGCATCGGCGCGGCCCTGGCGCGTGAGTGCGCGGAGCGGGATCATGACCTGATCCTGACCGCCCGCCGTGAAGGACCTCTGAAGGCTTTGGCCGAAGACCTGACGGCGAAGCACGGGGTGACCGCCAGCGTCGTCGTCGCCGATCTGGCCGAGCCGGGCGCGCCAGCGGTTCTGGTCGAGGCGATCAAGGCGCGCGGTCTCAGCGTCGAAGGTCTGGTCAACAATGCGGGCTTCAGCCGCACCACGGGCTTTCTGGCCACGGAACCTGACGACCACGCCGCCATGATCCGGGTCATGCTGACCGCGCCGGTCGAGCTGTCCCGCCTGCTGCTGCCGGGCATGGTCGAACGCGGCTGGGGTCGGGTGCTGAACGTGGCCTCCCTGGCCGGACAGATGCCGGCGACCGGCGGCGACACCCTTTACGGCCCGATCAAGAGCTTCCTGATCAAGGCCTCGCAGGGCCTGTGGCTGGAGACGCAGGGGACGGGGGTGCACGTCACGGCGCTTTGCCCCGGCTACACCTATACCGAGTTCCACGACGTCAACGGCTCGCGCGAGCAGGTGTCGAGCGCCTATCCCAAGTGGATGTGGATGGAGGCCGACCGCGTGGCCCGCATCGGCTGGGAGGCGGTCGAAGCCAATCGACCGCGCGTGACGCCGGGGTTCGCCAACAATGTGCTGGCGGGGCTGGGCGGGCTGCTGCCCGACGCCCTGGCGCTGAAGATGGTCGGCGGCCACGCCAAACGGCTGGACAGACTTTAGCAATCAACCCCGTCATCCCGGAAGCGGCGAAGCCGCTATCCGGGACCGCCAGAAACGCTGACCATTGAGTCTTGGGCGGTCCCGGCTCTTCGCTTCGCTACGGCGGGGATGCCGGGTGAGATCAGTGACCGCCGGCCGGGTAGGGGGCGGTGACCAGGCTGCTGAACATGCCGGGGATGGCCTCGCCCAGTCCGGCGAGGATGAATTGGATGGCCAGGGCGCACAGGATCAGGCCCAGGACCCGGACCACGATGGCCATGCCGACGTCGCCGAGAATGCGGCTGATGGGGCCGGTGCAGGCGAAGCAGACGAAGGTGACGACGCAGGCCGCCACCATGGCGGTCAGCGAGGCGGCCGTGCCCGCCGCGCCCAGCTTCTGGGCCTCGCCCGCGTTGATGATGATGGCCGAGATGGCGCCCGGGCCGATCATCAGGGGAATGGCGAAGGGCACGATCAGGCGCTTGAACCGGCGCTTGGCGTAGCCGCGCACGTCCTTGGCGTCGGTCACGGCGTCGGCGTCGGCGAAGATCTTGAGGAAGTCCTCGCGCGCCATGTCGAGGCCGAGCAGCAGCAGCAGGATGCCGCCCGCGATGCGGAAGGCGGCCAGCGAAATGCCGAAGAACTGCAGCAGGCCCAGGCCGGTGAAGAAGAAGAAGCCGAGGAAGACCGCCGCGAAGGCGCAGATCATGGCCGAGACGGTGATCCGCTGACGCAGCGAGGCCCCGGCGGTGGCGGCGGCGAAGATCGGCACATTGCCGATGGGGTCCAGAAGCGCGAACAGCGCCACGAACAGGTTGACCCCCAGATCGACCGCGTTCATTGCTTGCTCCCGCCCTTAAATCCCGCCGCGCGACCCCGCGACCCCTTGTCCCACCTATCGGGGCATCCGCGCGCGCCTGCAAGCCGCCGAGAGCCGGAAATGTCCGAAGCCCAATCTGTTGACCTGGCCAATCGCCCCTTCGACCCGCGCCTCATCTGCGCCCTGGACGTGCCGACGACCGACGAGGCGCGAGCCCTGGTCGAGCGGATCGGCGATGCGGTGGGCTTCTACAAGGTCGGGTTGCAGCTGTTCGCCTCGGACGGCATGAGTCTGGCGCGCGAGCTGAAAGCGGCGGGCGCCCAGGTCTTCCTCGACTGGAAGCTGCACGACATCGGCGCGACGGTGGAGAAGGCGACGGCGGTGCTGGCCAACGCCGGCTGCGACCTGCTGACCGTCCACGCCCGGTCCCAGGTCATGGCGGCGGCGGCGCGCGGCGCGGCGGGATCGGATCTCAAGATCCTGGGCGTCACCGTCCTGACCAGCCTGACCGAGGAGGATCTGAAGGCGGACGATCATAGCCTGTCGGCGGCCGACCTGGTCGAACTGCGGGTGCGTCAGGCGCTGGAGGCCGGCGTCCACGGCGTGGTGTCCAGCCCGCATGAGGCGGCGCGGGTGCGCGAGATCGCCCTGGCGGCGGGTCGCGAGGACTTCCTGATCGTGACGCCGGGCGTGCGGCCGACGGGCGCGGCCCTGGACGATCAGGCGCGGGCGGCGACCCCGGCCAGCGCCCTGGAAGCGGGCGCCACCCATCTGGTGGTCGGGCGTCCGATTACCGCCAGCGTCGATCCGCGCGCGGCGGCCCAAGCGATCACGGCTGAGATCGCTCTGATCTGAGCGCCCGCAACCCCTTGATCCACGTGAAACAAAAAGGGCGGTCTCCTTGCGGGGGCCGCCCTTTGTCGTATCAGCCGCGCTCGCCGGGCTCCTGCATATAGGGCCGCTCGGTCGGCGAGCGGTGATGCGGCGGCGGCGGGGGAGGGGGCGGCGCGTCGGGCACGGCGTAGTAGCCCTGTTCGAAGTTGACGACCGGAGGCGCGGTCTCGACGCGCGGCGGGGCCACGTGGACCTGGGGCTGGGCGACCTCGACTTGGGC
>JALAGW010000369.1 GCA_022712235.1 Brevundimonas sp.
GCTGAAGGTTGTCGCGCCGGACCAGATCGCGCAGGCGGCGGTCGAAATCGTCGAGCGGGACGGTTTCTTGCATGTGACATCTTTCTAACGCGGATTTATTGCATTCTATCAGCAGAAATCAGCGAGAAACACAGACGGCTTTTCACTAGGTTCCCGGCCGATGTCCTCCCCGACCCTTGACCTGAATTCGCCGCGCCTTTCGGCCGCCCTGCCCTACCTCGCCCTCGTGGGCGGGATGGTTTCGCTGGCGGTCGGCACCTCCTTCGCCAAGGGCCTGTTCCCGCTGGTCGGCGCCGAGGGGACGGCCGCCCTGCGCGTCGGTCTGTCGGCCCTGGTTCTGGTCGCGGTCTGGCGCCCATGGCGGTTCCGCCTGACCCGCGCCGACGCCGGGCGGGTGCTGCTCTACGGCCTGGTCCTGGGGCTGATGAACCTCAGCTTCTACATGGCCCTGCGGACCATTCCCCTGGGCCTGGCCATCGCCATCGAGTTCAGCGGCCCGTTGACCCTGGCCCTGATCCATTCACGCAAGCCGGTGCATTTCGCCCTGGTCGGACTGGCCGTCGCCGGCCTGGCCATGCTGCTGCCGATCTGGCGCGGGGTCGAGGGGCTGGACCCGGTCGGAGTCGGCTACGCCGCCTTCGCCGGCCTGTGCTGGGCGCTTTACATCGTCTTCGGCAAGCGACTGTCGCATATGCATGCGGGCCAGTCGGTGGCCCTGGGCATGAGCACCGCCGCCCTGATCATCCTGCCCTTCGGCGTTTCCAGCGCCGGCGCCGCGCTTCTGGCCCCCGCCGTCCTGCTGATGGGCCTGGGCGTGGCCCTGGTGTCCAGCGCCCTGCCCTATTCGCTGGAGATGATCGCCCTGCGCCATATCCCCAAGCGCACCTTCGGCGTCCTGCTCAGCGTCGAGCCGGCCATCGGCGCCATGGCCGGGATGGTGCTGCTGCATGAGCAGCTCAGCCCGATGCAGTGGCTGGCCATCGGCTGCATCATCGCCGCCTCGATCGGCGCGGTGCTGACGGTGCCCAGGGGCCAGGGACAGCCGCTGACCGAGCCCGGCGCCCCGGCCTGACGATCAGACCCCATGAAGGTCCTGATCGCCTGCCTGCGCACGCCGGTGCTGAACATCGCCGCCGGGGGCCTGTTCGGCCTGATCCTGGCCGTGGTGATGCGGCTGGTGATCCGCCGCATCTTCTGACGGATCAGAACTCGGTCCATTCTTCCGACAGGCCGCCGTTGGCCACGGCCCGCAGGCGGGTCCTCTGGGCCTCCAGCACGGGCGGCGGCCCCGAACGAGGACGAGGCGAAGCCGCCAGCTGACGCACCACGCCGCCCTCCTCGCTCGTGCGGAAACGACCGACCATCCGGGCCAGACCTTCCGCCTCGGTCTTCAGATTGGCCGCCGCCGCCGTGGTCTGTTCGACCATGGCCGCGTTTTGCTGCGTGACCTGATCCATCTGGTTCACCGCCTGATTGACCTGGCTAAGACCCGAGGACTGCTCCTGGGACGAGGCGGCGATCTCGGCCACCAGGGCGTCCATCTCGCTGACCTTGCCGGCGATGGCGTCCAGCGAGGCGCCGGCCTCGCCCACCAGCCTGACCCCCTGCGCCACCTCGGCGGCGGAGGCCGAGATCAGGGTCTTGATCTCCTTGGCCGCTTCGGCCGAGCGCTGGGCCAGGGCCCGGACTTCCGAAGCCACGACGGCGAAGCCCCGGCCGCTCTCGCCGGCTCGCGCCGCCTCGACCCCGGCGTTGAGGGCCAGCAGATTGGTCTGGAAGGCGATTTCGTCGATCACGCCGATGATGTCGCTGATCTTGTTCGAGCTCTGGCGGATGCCGTCCATGGCGTTGATGGCCTCGCGCACCACCTCGCCCGAGCGCTCGGTCTGGCCCCGCGCCTCGCCGGCGACGTTCGCCGCCTGACGCGCGCCTTCGGCGCTGCGCTGCACCGTGGCGGTGATCTCGTCCAGGGCGGCGGCCGTTTCCTCCAGGCTGGCGGCCTGTTGCTCGGTGCGGCGCGACAGGTCGTCCGAGGCGCTGGAAATCTCGTCCGAGCCGCCGCGCAGACCGGACACCGCGTTCAGCACCTGGCCCAGGGTCTGGCGCAGGCTGTCGACCGCGCTGTTGAAGTCGTCCTTCACCCGGCCGTGGGCGCCGCTCATGTCCTGATCGATGCGCGCCGTCAGGTCTCCATCGGACAGCCGCGACAGATTGACCGCCAGGACCTCGACCAGGGTGTTCTGCGCCGCCTCGGCGCTCAGACGCTCGGCCTCGCGGCGCGCGGCCTCCTGCTCGGCCTCGGTGATGTCCACCGCCAGCTTGATGACCTTGGCCGGGCGGCCGTCCGCTCCCATGACCGGATTATAGGAAGCCTGCAGCCAGACCTCGCGCCCGCCCTTGGCCAGACGCCGGAACTTGGTCGCCACGAAGCGCCCAGCGTTCAGGTCGCGCCAGAAGTCGGCATAGGCCGCGGTCGCCGCCTCGGCAGGGTCCATGAAGGTACGGTGATGCTGTCCCCGGATCTCCTCCAGGGAATAGCCCATCGTCTTCAGCAGGTTATCGTTGGCGTCCAGAATATGCCCGTCGAGATCGAACTCGATCACCGCCTGGGATCGGCCGATCGCGGCCATCTTGCTGTCGAGGTCATGGAGCTTCTGCTCCGCATCACGGTTTTGACGACCCTTGCCGAACATCCAGTCCGCTCCTTGGCGTTATGACTCGATTGATGACCGCACATTTTACATTCAACCATAGGTTCGAAAATCTATATTTTTCTTGAATGGCGTGTAAGGGCGACCCCCTAGCCCGGCTTCACCGCTCATTAACCACGATGAGGCATTCGTTAATGGATAGAGGCGCTGTGGTCGGATTACCTGACGCAGCCCGAAGGGGCTTCTTTTCTTGCGCAATCTCGTCGCCGCCGTCGAAGCGATCGACCCGCTGGTCGTCACCGGCAAGGTGGCGGGCGTCAGCGGCCTGCTGATCGAGTCGCGCGGCGGCCTGTCGCGGCTGGCCGTCGGCGCCCGCGCCGAGATCGAGCGTCGCGGACAAGCCCCCCTGCCCGCCGAGGTCGTCGGCTTCCGCGACGCCAAGGCCCTGCTGATGCCCTTCGGCCCGGTCGAGGGCGTGGCCCCCGGCGCCGACATCCGCATCATCGACACCGCCGCCAGCGTGCGTCCGACGACCGCCTGGCTGGGCCGCATCATCGACGCCTTCGGTCTGCCCATCGACGGACTGGGGCCGCTGCCGCAGGGCGCCGTCCCCTATCCCCTGCGCGCCTCGCCGCCGCCAGCCCATTCGCGCGGCCGGGTGGGCGAGCGGCTGGATCTGGGCGTCCGCTCGATGGATGTCTTCACCACGACCTGCCGGGGCCAGCGTCTCGGCATCTTCGCCGGTTCGGGCGTGGGCAAGTCGGTGCTGCTGTCCATGCTGGCCAAGCAGGCCACCTGCGACGTGGTGGTGGTCGGCCTGATCGGCGAACGGGGCCGCGAAGTCCGCGAATTCATCGAGGAGACCCTCGGCGAAGAAGGCCTGAAGCGCGCCATCGTCGTCGTCGCCACCTCGGACGAGCCGGCGCTGAAACGACGCCAGTCGGCCTATATGACGCTGGCGATCTCCGAATATCTGCGCGATCAGGGGCTGGAAGTCCTGTGCCTGATGGACTCGGTCACCCGCTTCGCCATGGCCCAGCGCGAGATCGGTCTGGCGGCGGGCGAGCCGCCGACGACCAAGGGCTACACGCCCACCGTCTTCACCGAACTGCCCAAGCTGCTGGAGCGCGCCGGCCCCGGTCCGATCCGCCCCGACGGCACAGAGGCGGGACCGATCACCGCCCTGTTCACCGTCCTGGTGGACGGCGGCGACCATGACGAACCGATCGCCGACGCCGTGCGCGGCATCCTGGACGGCCACATCGTCATGGATCGCAAGATCGCCGAGCGCGGCCGCTTCCCCGCCATCGACGTGCTGAAGTCGGTCAGCCGGACCCTGCCCGGCTGCCAGACCCCGCCCGAGCGCGAACTGAACCGCCGCGCGCGTCAGTGCCTGTCGGCCTACGCCAACATGGAAGAGCTCATCAAGATCGGCGCCTATCGCAGCGGGGCCGATCCCATCGTCGACCGCGCCATCGCCCTGAACCCCGCGCTTGAGGACTTCCTGGGTCAGGACAAGGACGACCACACCAGTCTGGACGAGAGCTTCGTGCGGCTGGAGGCCATCCTGAACCAGGGGATGATGGAATGATGAGGTTCGAGGTTTCAGGGTCGAGGTTCGAGAACTGAAGATGGAGGTCCGCTCATATCGTGACCTCATGGTCTGGAAAAAATCCATGGACCTAGCCGCAGCAGTTTACCGGCTGACGCGCCAGATGCCGAAGCAGGAAGAATACAGGATCACGTCGCAGATGATCCGTGCCTCGACTTCTGTTCCCGCCAACATCGCCGAAGGGCACGGGCGAGGAACGCGCAAGGACTATGCAAATTTCGTCAGCATCGCACGCGGCTCGCTCTTTGAACTCGAAACCTTCGTCCTGCTGGTGCAGCATCTGAAGATCGCCGAGGACGAACAATGCGCCAGCATCCTCGAACAGGCGGACGAGGTCAGCCGCATGCTGACCGCTCTCCGTGCTCGCCTCGTCCCTAGAACCTGAAACCTCGAACCTTCGCTTAACCCTTACAACGGCACTCTCTCCTCATGACCGCCTGGGCCCAATCCCTGATCCGCATCTCCAACTACGAGGTCGAGACGCTGCAGAAGCGTCTGGCCGAGGTCGCCGCCCGCAAGGCCGAGGCCGAGATGCGCGTCGCCGTTCTGGACGCCGAGGTCGAGATCGAGCGCGAGAACGCCCGTCTGGACCCGACGTCCGGCATGATGCTGCAGGCCTATCTGAAGGGCTGGGCGCTGAAGCGCGCCGAGGCTGAAGGCGTGGTCGCCGCCATCGGCGCCGAGGAAGAAGGCGCCCGCGACGCCCTGACCAGCGCCTTCGAGGAACTGAAGAAGTTCGAGCACGTCGCCGAAACGACCCGCCTGAACAAGCTGCTGGCCGCCGCCAAGCGCGAAACCGCCGCCTTCGACGAAATGGGCCTGAGGCGCCGTGCCGAGGGCTGACGCCGGATGATCAGTCGCCGCACCGTCCTGGCGACGCCTCTCGCCCTGGCGGCCTGCGGCTCCGCGCCGCCGCCCCCTGCGCCGCCGCCC
>JALAGW010000370.1 GCA_022712235.1 Brevundimonas sp.
GATATGAACAGGTCATGGGCGACGTCGGCGCGACGCTGGAGTGGATCGGCCTGCAAGCCTGGGCCAATCCGGACAAGGTCGGCGTCACCGGCTACTGCTGGGGCGGCAAGGTGGTGTGGCAGGCCTGCGCCCGCTTCCCCGCCCTCGACGCCGGGGTCGCCTGGTACGGCCGCCTGGCCCCCGCCGCCAACGCTACGGACGAACAGAAGACGGCGGGCCGCCCCTGGCCCGTCGATCTGGCCGGGAATCTGAAGGCCCCCGTGCTGGGCCTCTACGGCGGACAGGACGGCGGCATTCCCGTCGCCAGCGTCGAGGCCATGCGCACGGCCCTCAGCGCGGCCGGCAAGACCGACAGCGAGATCATCCTCTACGACGACGCCCCGCACGGCTTCCACGCCGACTACCGCGCCAGCTATCGCGAGGCCGATGCGAAGGACGGCTGGCGGCGGTTGCTGGCGTTTTTCAACGCGCGGCTGAAATAGCCTCCCTTCCCCCTCGAGGGGGAGAGCTCAAAGGAAAAGGCCCGGAGCGCCTGCCCCGGGCCTTTCCAGTTCTCAATCAACCGAGGCTCACGCCTTGGCGTCGAAATTCCCGCCGGTCGTATTGGCTTCCGAATAGCCGCCGCCCGCCGGGCCCGAACCCTTGGCGGCGACCGCCACCATGGCGGCGCGGACGGTGCGGCCGAACAGGGCGTAGCCCGGCTGCAGGGTCTGGATCACCGTGCCGCCCGGCACCGTGTCCGAGGGCTGCTCCATCACCGCCTGATGCAGATGCGGGTCGAAGGCCTCGCCCGGCTCGGGCGCGACTCGGGTCAGGCCGTTGGATTCAAAGGCCGACAGCAGGGATTTCTGCGTCAGCTCCAGACCCGTGGCCATGGCGGCGGCGGGGCCTTCGGCGTCCTTGGGCGCGGACTGCAGGCCGCGCTCCAGGGTGTCGGCCACGCTCAACAGGTCCTTGGCGAAGCGCTGAATGGCGTAGGCCCGGGCGTCATTCTGCTGCGTCTCGGCGCGGCGCTTGATGTTCTCGGCGTCGGCCACGGCGCGCAGGGCGCGATCCTTCCACTGATCACGCTCGGCGATCAGGGCGTCGACCACGGCCATGTCGCCGTCTTCGGCGGCTTCCTGCGCGGCGTCGATGGCGGCCTCTCCCATGTCCTGCTCGAGTTGGTCCCGGGTCTCGTCGTTGATGTCGTTCACGTCTCTTGTCCGTCCAGAATCCGGCCCAGCACCCGGGCGGTATAGTCCACCAACGGAATGACACGGGCATAGTTCAGTCTTGCAGGGCCGATGACGCCGATGGCGCCCAGCATCCGCTGCCGACCCGTCATATAGGGCGCCGCGATCACGGCGGAACCCGAAAGCGAAAACAAGCGCGTTTCGGCGCCGATGAAGATGCGCACCCCCTGGGCCGCGCCCACGCCGTCCAGCAGGCCGATCAGCTGTTCCTTCTGCTCCAGATCGTCGAACAGGACGCGAACCCGCTCCAGGTCCTCGACGGCCTGGGCGTCCTGCAGCAGGTTGGCGCGGCCGCGCACGATCAGGGCCCGGTCGCGCTCGCCCCCGCCGGACCAGGCGGCCAGACCGTCCTCGACCAGACGGGCGGCGGCGGCGTCCAGTTCGCGCCGGGCGGCGTCCAGTTCGGCGCTCATCTCGGTGCGGGCCTCAGCCAGGGGCCGCCCCTTCAGCCGGGCGTTGAGGAAGTTGGAGGCCTCGCTCAGCGTCGACGGCGTCACCCCCGCCGACAGGGGCATCAGCCGGTTCTCCACCGTGCCGTCGTCCCCCACCAGAACCGCCAGGGCCTGATCATGGCCCAGGGCGACGAATTCGACATGCTTGACGCCCGCGTCCCGCACCGGGCTGGCGACGATGCCCGCCCCGCCGGCCAGACCGGACAGCAGGTTGCTGGCGGCGTCCAGCGCCTCTTCGAAATTGCGCCCCTTGCCCGCCAGCCGCGCGTCGATCTCGCGCCGCTCGTCCTGACCGATGTCGCCGACCTCCAGCAGGCCGTCGACGAACAGCCGCAGGCCCGCATGGGTCGGCACCCGTCCCGCCGACGCATGCGGCGAGGCCAGCAGGCCCGCCAGGGTCAGGTCATGCATGGTGTTGCGGATCGAGGCGGGCGACAGGGCCAGGCCGCCGCGCGAGATGGTGCGCGATCCGACCGGTTCGCCCGTCTCCAGATAGGTCTCGACGATGCGACGAAAGATGTCGCGCGCACGGGCGTCCAGCGTCCCCAGGCCTGCGGGGGCGCTTCCGAACGGCGACGGATGGGGGGCATACAGGCTCACGCTTTCAGGATAAGCACGCCCCACTCAGGTTCCAAGGAAATCCCATGCGCCCGTCTGAACGCACCCCCGAACAGCTCCGCACCGTCACGCTGGAAACCGGCGTCAACCGCTACGCCGAGGGCTCGTGCCTGGTCACCTTCGGCCACACCAAGGTCCTGTGCACCGCCTCGGTCGAAGAAAAGGTGCCGGGCTGGATGCGCAACACCGGCCAGGGCTGGGTCACCGCCGAATACGGCATGCTGCCGCGCGCCACCCACACCCGGGGCCGCCGCGAAGCCGCCGCCGGCAAGCAGTCGGGCCGCACCCAGGAAATCCAGCGCCTGATCGGCCGTTCGCTGCGCGCCGTGGTCGATCTCAAGGCCCTGGGCGAGCGTCAGATCCTGATCGACTGCGACGTCATCCAGGCCGACGGCGGCACCCGCACCGCCTCCATCACCGGCGCCTGGGTGGCCATGGCTGTGGCGCTGAACTACCTCAAGGACGAGGGCGTGCTGAAGGCCGACCCCATCATCGACCAGGTCGCGGCTGTTTCGTGCGGCATCTTCAACGACCTGCCGGTGCTCGACCTCGACTATGAGGACGACTCCACCGCCGAGGCCGACAGCAACTTCGTCCTGACCGGCGCCGGCGGCATCGTGGAGATCCAGGCCACCGGCGAGAAGCGCGGCTTCAGCCGTCCCGAGTTCGACCGCCTGTTCGAACTGGCCGGCATCGGCTGCGCCGAACTGTTCGCCCTGCAGCGCGCGGCTCTGGCCAAGTAGGCGGGGCCGCTAACCACCAGGGACTAGGCCGCGAGGGCCGATCGGGGCATGGTGGCGTCTTCTGCGAACGGAGACTGCC
>JALAGW010000371.1 GCA_022712235.1 Brevundimonas sp.
GCCTATGATCGCGCCCGCCTGCTGGCCTGGATGGCCGGCCACGGCATCGCCCAGACCACCCACGACCACCCCGCCGTCTTCCGCGTCGAGGAGGGGCTGGAGCTCAAGGCCGCCCTGCCGGGCGTCCACACCAAGAACCTGTTCCTCAAGGACAAGAAGGGCCGTCTGTGGCTGATCTCGGCCGCCCAGGACACGGTCATCGACCTGAAGCGGGCGCACCGGACGCTCGGCTCCGACCGCCTCTCCTTCGGCAATGAGGCCCTGATGTGGGAGACGCTCGGCGTCCGCCCCGGCTCGGTCACCGCGCTCGGCCTGATCAACGACACGCAGCAACGCGTGACCTTCGTCCTGGATCAGCGCCTGTGGGACGCCGACATCGTCAACTTCCACCCCCTGACCAACACGGCCACCACCGCGCTCGGTCAGGCCGATTTCCGTCGCGTGCTGACCTTGCTAGGCCGTGAGCCGATGGTGGTCGACTTCGACGCCCTGGACTAGCCGATCCCGCCCGCCAGGCGTCGACGCCGTTCGGCGAGATGACGGCGGTCGTCCAGGGTCGACAGGGTCACCGACAGGACCACGCCCACCGCCCCCCCCACGAAGGTCTCGACGATGCGCTCCTGGGCCATCTCCGGCCCCAAAGGCTGCGGCGCGCCCAGCGCGGTCATCAGCAGGGCCATGGGCGTCACCAGCACCTGCCCGATGGCGTAGTTGGCGCCGATCACCACCTCCGTCAGCAGTTGCAGCGCCGCCACCGCCAGGATCACCATGCCGACCGAAGGGTGCTGCACCAGCACAAGCCAGGCCAGCAGGGCGCCGACGACGGTTCCGGCCATGCGCTGCAGGGCGCGGTTCATGACGATGTGCAGATGGGGTCCCTGCATGACCGCCAGGGCGCCCATGGCTGCCCAGGCCGGATGGCGGCCGTCGAGCGCCAGGCTGATCAGGATGGCGGCTCCAGCGCCCGCGATGCTGCGGGCCGCCACGATCAGGCGATGGCCGAGCGGGCGCAGCGGTTCTTCGGGGAAGGGGCGTTCCTCCGTGGGTCGCTGCCGGATCGCCTCGGTCGCCGCGCAGAGACCCCAGGCCAGGACGCAGACGATTCCCGTCGCGACGGTCCGCTCGATTACCTGCTCCAGCGACAGGCCCGGTGCGACCGAGGCCCCCGCCGCGAAGACGAAGATCAGGGGTCCGGGCGGGCCGAACCGACTGGCCGTGCAGAGAAACAGGAAGACGCCGCAGGACAGGGCCAGCAGGCCCAGTTGGAGGCCGATCGGCGCGCCTAGCCAGGAGGCGAGCGACATAAACAAGACCGCCGCGCTCTGCAGCAGGCCGCACTGCAGCAGGACCCCTCCGCGCCGTCCGGCCGGGGCGAAACGGCCGAACAGGGCGACCAGGGCCCCCAGGGCCGCGAAGCCGATCAGGTGCGGCCAAGGCGAGAGATGCACCAGCGGCAAGGCGATCGCGGCCACGGCCGCCGCCTGCAAGCCGGCCAGTGTCGCGTTCCGCAGCGAGACCTGCCGGACCAGCGTAAGACTGTCCTTCAACTGCCCCGGATGCAGCAGATGGCGCGCGGCGTCGCGCCGACGCGCGCCGAGCCCCTGCCGGGCCGCCACGCTCACGCTTCATCCTCCAGAAGCGACAGGCGACGATCAATGGTTTCGAAATGGTCCAGCAGGTCGCCGAGCTCGGCGTCGGAGAGGTCGGCCAGCATGGCCTCTTCGGCCTCGCCCAGGGCGGCGCGGATCGTTGCCACCCTGTCCTCGCCCGCCGGGGGCAGGTCGATCAGCCGGGCACGGCCGTCGCGTTCGTCGCGCCGCCGCACGATCAGGCCCTCGCGCTCCAGAATATCGAGCACGCGCACCAGGCTGGAGCCGTCCACGCCGACCAGGGCGGCCAGGTCCTTCTGGCTGATGCCCCCGCCGGTCGCCTTCAGGTGCACCAGGGGAATCCAGGTGGCGTCGGTCAGCCCCGACGCCGCCAAATGCGCCTCGATCGCCCGGCGCCAGCGGCGCGCAAGCAGGGAGAAGGTGATTCCGAAACGGGTGCGTGAATGGACGATGTCGATCATGGGATGAACCTAGGACATTTAATTGAATTACAAATCAAATTAAATACCGGGAAAGTCCCGTTTCCCTGAATCGCCCTGTCCAGGCGGCGCGACAGTCCATAATATCGCCGTTCTTCATACCCCGCGCCGACCGGCGCCGGAGGTTCGTCGCGTCAGACCCTGACCGGGAGACCGTGCATGCGACTGTTGTGGAAAGCCCTGGCCGTCGGCGGCGCCGGTCTGGTCCTGACAGGGTCCGCCGCTGCGCCGCGTCTGTCGCCCGCTCCGCTTGATCCGGCCCGCCTGTTCGGCGACCTGTGCGGACCGGGTCAGACGGGCGGCGCCCTGATCCGTTCTCTGCTGATCGCCTCGGCCGTCGCCGCCCCGACCAATCAGACCCAGGCCGGTCAGGCCCCGGCCAGCCAGGCCCGGCCCATCCCCCTCTATCCCGACCTGACGACCTCGCCCCTGATCGCCACGACGCGCGATCCCCGCGCCCAGGCCTATTTCAGTCAGGGCCTGATGTTCGCCTATGGCTTCAACCACGCCGGGGCCGTGCGCTCCTTCCGCGAGGCCCAGACGCTCGATTCCGAATGCGCCCTGTGCTGGTGGGGCGAGGCGCTGGCGCTCGGCCCCAACATCAACGCCCCGATGGACGACCGCGACCGGACGGCGGCGCTGGCCGCCCTCGACCGCGCCATGGCCCTGCGAACCCTCGGCACGCCGCAGGAGCAGGCCCTGATCGAGGCCCTGGCCCGACGCTATTCCGACGACCCGGCGGCGGACCGCGCCGCCCTGGACGCCGCCTACGCCGACGCCATGCTGGCCGTCGCCGCCCGCTTCCCCGAGGATGACGACATAGCCGTCCTGACCGCCGAGGCGGTCATGGACACCACGCCGTGGAACTACTGGCAGGCCGACAAGCGCACCCCCGTGGGCCGCAGCGGCGAGGCGGTGCGTCTGGTCGAGACCGTCCTGGCCCGCGCCCCTGATCACGCGCAGGCCGCCCACCTCTACATCCACCTGATGGAGGCCGCCGATCCCCAACGGGCCGAGACCGCCGCCGACCGCCTGGCCGTCGCCCCCACGACCAGCGCCGGGCATCTGGTCCACATGCCCGGCCACATCTATGTGCGGCGCGGCCGCTACGCCGACTCCATCCGACTGAACGTCGCGGCGGCGCGCGCCGACGAGGCCTTCATCCGCGACACGGGCGACGAGAGCCTGGTGCGCTACGGCTACTACCCGCACAACATCCACTTCATCGTCGCCTCGGCCCAGATGGCCGGCGACATGGACACGGCCCTGACCGAGGCGCGACGGCTGAGGACCGTGCTGGACCCGGCGACCTCGGCCCGGATCGCCTGGATCCAGGTCATCGACGCCGCGCCCTGGCAGGCCCTGGCCCAGTTCGCCGCGCCGCGCGCCATCCTGTCGGCGCCCGCCCCCGACGCCCGCCTGCCCTATGCCGTCGCCATGCGCCGTTACGCCCGCGCCGTCGCCTACGCCCGCCTGCGCGACCGCCCGAACTTCGAGCGCGAACTGGCGGCCCTGAACAGGCTGAAGGACTCCGACGCCTTCGCCGACATGGTCGCCCAGGGCGTCCCCGCCCCCGATCTGCTGACCCTGGCCGAGGCCGTCGCGCGCGGCCGCTTCGCCACAGCTCATGGCCGCCATCGTGAAGCCGCCGGCCACTATCGTCGCGCCGCCACGATCGAGGCCGGCCTGCCCTATCAGGAGCCGCCCTACTGGTATTATCCGGTCAATCAGTCCCTGGGCGCCGCCCTCTATCAGGCCGGTCGGCCCGCCGAGGCCGCCGTCGCCTTCCGCTACGCCCTGGCCCAGACACCGAACAACGGCTGGGCCCTTTACGGCCTGGCCCGCAGCGAGGCGGCCCAGGGAAACGCGAACGAGGCCGCCGCCGCCGAGGCCGCGCTCAAGCCCGCCTGGCTGGGCGACCGCCGCTGGCTGCGCATGGATCGTCTATAGAACCCTCTCCTTGCTCCCTTCCCCCTCGAGGGGAGAGGGCTTACTTCGGGAGCGACCCCTTCTGACGCAGCGATCCACTATAGGCAGGTTGAATCTGATCGCCGATTTCAGACGATTCAGACGAATTGGACTCTGTTTTTCTCGCGGACCGGCCGCCGCTGCGGCCTGACGCCTCACTTCCTGCACTTGCCGCTTGATGGCGAGGCATCCCGACGCCATCTGATCCGTTACGATTCTTCGACCCTCACGCGGACCCGATCATGACCTTCGCCGACCCCACGCTTTCCGACGACCTGATCAAGGACGGCACGGACGCCTCCTTCATGACCGACGTGGTCGAAGCCTCGAAGCATCAGCCCGTCATCGTCGACTTCTGGGCCACCTGGTGCGGCCCGTGCCGCACCCTCGGCCCGGCGCTGGAGAAGGCCGTGCGCGGCGCCGCCGGCGCCGTGAAGATGGTCAAGATCGACGTCGACGCCAACCCGGCCTATGCGGGCCAGTTGCGGGTCCAGTCGATCCCCACCGTTTACGCCTTCGTCAACGGCCAGCCGGTCGACGGCTTCCAGGGCGCCATCCCGGACAGCCAGATCAAAGCCTTCATCGACAAGCTGACCGGCGGCGCCGGGGTCAACACCGATGTCGAGCAGCTGCTGTCCCTGGGCGAGGAATCCTTGTCGCTCAACGACCTCGGCGGCGCGGCCCAGGCCTTCGCCCACGTCCTGACCATGGAGCCGGACAACGCCAAAGCCATCGCCGGCATGGCCCGCGTCTATCTGGCCGAGGGCGACGCCGAACAGGCGCGTCAGACCATCGCCATGGCCCCCGCCGACTCGACCGACCCCATGGTCCAGAGCGTCCGCGCCCAGCTGTCTCTGGCCGCCGCCGCCCCGACCGGCGCCCACGCCGACCTGGAGGCGAAGATCGCCGCCGATCCCGATGATCATCAGGCCCGCTACGACCTGTCCCTGGCCCTGGCCTCGACGGGCGACCTGAACGGCGCCGTCGATCAGCTGCTGGCCATCGTCAAGGCCGACCGCGAGTGGAA
>JALAGW010000372.1 GCA_022712235.1 Brevundimonas sp.
ACCCGGCGAGGGCTTCGACCTGCCCTCGCTCGGCATCCTGGCCAAGCCGGGCCAGCGCGGCGGCGCCGTCGACGAGGAGTCGCTGAAGCAGAACGCCAAGATGCTGGAGGGCGTGCTGCAGGAGTTCGGCGTGCGCGGCGTGATCGACCAGATCCGCCCCGGCCCGGTCGTCACCCTCTATGAACTGGTCCCCGCGCCCGGCGTGAAGCACGGCCGGGTCGTGGCCCTGGCCGACGACATCGCCCGCTCCATGTCGGCCCGCGCCTGCCGCATCAGCGTGGTCCAGGGCCGCAACGCCATCGGCATCGAACTGCCCAACGCCAAGCGCGAGACGGTCTATCTGCGCGACCTGCTGGCCTCGGGCGAATACGACAAGAAGAGCCACCTGCTGCCCCTGGCCCTGGGCGAAACCATCGGCGGCGAGCCCTATGTCGCCGACCTGGCGCGGATGCCCCACCTGCTGATCGCGGGCACCACCGGCTCGGGCAAGTCGGTCGGGGTCAACGCCATGATCCTGTCGATCCTGTTCCGCCACTCGCCGGCCGAGTGCCGCTTCATCATGATCGACCCCAAGATGCTGGAGCTGTCGGTCTATGACGGCATTCCGCACCTGCTCGCGCCGGTCGTGACCGATCCCAAGAAGGCGGTCGTGGCCCTGAAGTGGACCGTGCGCGAGATGGAGGACCGCTATCGCCGCATGTCCAAGCTCGGCGTCCGCAACGTCGCCAGCTACAACGAGCGCGCCCGCGAGGCCCAGGAAAAGGGCGAGCATTTCGAGCGCACCGTCCAGACCGGCTTCGACGAGCAGGGCCGACCGGTCTACGAGAGCGAGAAGATCCGGCCCGAGCCCATGCCCTATCTGGTCGTGGTCATGGACGAGATGGCCGACCTGATGCTGGTCGCCGGCAAGGACGTGGAAGGCGCCGTCCAGCGTCTGGCCCAGATGGCCCGCGCCGCCGGCATCCATCTGATCATGGCCACCCAGCGCCCGTCGGTCGACGTCATCACCGGCACCATCAAGGCCAACTTCCCCACCCGGATCAGCTTCCAGGTCACCTCCAAGATCGACAGCCGCACCATCCTGGGTGAACAGGGCGGCGAGCAGCTGCTGGGTCAGGGCGACATGCTCTACATGGCCGGCGGCGGCCGCATCACCCGCCTGCACGGCCCCTTCGTAACCGATCAGGAAGTCGAGGAGGTGTGCAAGCACCTGCGCCTGCAGGCCGAGCCCGACTATCTGGACCTGATCACCGACGAGCCGGACGGCGACGGCGACGGCGCCATGGGCGGCGACGGCGACGGCATGTCGGGCGACGACCTCTACGACCGCGCCGTGGCCGTGGTCACCCGCGACCGCAAGGCCTCGACCTCCTACATCCAGCGCCGCCTGCAGATCGGCTACAACCGCGCCGCCACCCTGATCGAACGCATGGAGCAGGAAGGCGTCGTCAGCCCCGCCAACCACGCCGGCAAGCGCGACATCCTGGCCGGTCCTCCTCCTATGTAGGCTCGGCTGCGCCGAGGCGGCGGCTTCGCCGCCGGGCGCTATCGCTCGCGACGCGGTCGCTCGCTGCTTGAGCGCCACACGCCCCAGATGGGAACCAGGCGCTTCGGTTGACGCTTAAACGCCTCACGTCCTCAAGCAGTGAGCGCTCGCGGCGCGAACGATAGGGCCCCAAAAACAATGAACAGCGCTTCATCGAAGCGCCGGAATATGGTCAGGCTGGCGTCATCAGCCTGCCGGATGAAGCTCACACCCTCGCCGGGTCGAAAACCGTTCAGAACGGGAGAAGAAAAGACATGACCCTTTCACGCCGCGCCTTCGGCTTCAGCGCCGCCGCATTGGCCATTCTCGCCGCCGCGCCCGCCTCGGCCCAGTCCAATCTGTCCGCCGAGGATCAGGCCACCCTGCGTCAGGCCCAGGCCTATCTGACCGCCCTGACGGCGGCCCAGGGCGACTTCGTCGAAACCGGCCCCGGCGGCCAGCGCCGCACCGGCAAGTTCTGGCTGCAACGCCCCGGCAAGATGCGCTTCGAATACAGCGAGCCGGCGGGGCTGCTGGTCGTGGCCGACGGCAATAACGTCAAGCGCTACGACCCGCGCCTGAACGTCTTCCGCCAGGTGCCGCTGCGGGCCACGCCGCTGTCGACCTTCCTGGCCCGCGAGGTCCGTCTGGATCAGGGCGTGCGCATCGACCGCGTCACCCGCATGGCCTCCGGCGCCTTCGCCATCACCGCCCGCGACGCCTCCAAACCCGCCGAGGGGTCGGTGATCCTGGCCTTCGCCGGCTCGCCGTTGCGCCTGCAGGAATGGACCATCACCGACGCCCAAGGCTCGCGCACCCGCATCCAGTTGACCTCGCTGCAGCCCGCTTCCGGCCTGTCCGCCAGCCTGTTCCAGCTGCGCGACCCGACGCGTCGCCCCAGCCGCAACTAGAGCGGTCGCGTCGCAAGAACGGCACAACCTTGACTCATTTTGTTGATTTGACTTTTTTCGCTCGTGTGACATTCTGACCACAGAACGGCGGCGGCCGTTCTGTCCGCCATGGAATCATCCCCTCCCGGCGGCGAGAGAGACGAACTGAACAGCGCCCGGACCCGTTCCGGGCGCTTTTTTCATGGCGCCTTCGTGCTAAGGCCGGGCCATGACCCTTCGCATCGTCACCTGGAACATCAACTCGGTCCGCCTGCGCGTCGATCAGATCGCCCGTTTCGTCGCCGAATACGCGCCCGACGTCCTGTGCCTGCAGGAGATCAAATGCACCGAGGACCAGTTCCCGCGAGAAGCCTTCGAGGCGATGGGCCTGCCCTATCTGAAGATCCGTGGACAAAAGGGCTGGCACGGCGTGGCCATCGCCAGCCGCCTGCCCATTCTCGACGGCGAAGGCCCCGCCCTCGACGTCTGCCGCGAAGGCCATGGCCGCTGCGTCTCGGGCCTGATCAACGGGGTCGAGGTGCAGAACTTCTACATCCCGGCCGGCGGCGACATTCCCGACCGCAAGCTGAACCCGAAGTTCGATCACAAGATGGACTTCTATGAGCGCCTGACCGCCGAGATGAAGACCCGCGACCAGCAGCGACCCCTGGTCCTGGCCGGCGACTTCAACATCGCGCCGGGCGACAACGACGTCTTCAATCACAAGTTCATGCTCAAGGTGGTCAGCCACACGCCCGGCGAGATCGAGACCCTGCGCCGGCTGCAGGACGCCGGGGGCTTCGCCGACGTCGTCCGCGACCAGATCCCCGATCCGGTCAAGCTGGCCAGCTGGTGGAGCTATCGCGCCAAGGACTTCCGGGTGTCGAACCGGGGCCTGCGGCTGGACCACCTGTGGACCTCGCCCGGCCTGACGCCCGCCGTGGTCAAGGGCAGCGCCCGCATCCTGGACACCGTGCGCGAATGGGAGCGACCCAGCGACCACGCCCCGGTCGTCATGGATCTGGACGTCTGATCGTTCAGAAGGGGAAGAAGATGGGGATGGCGACCATGGCCGCCGCCCAGGTGATCAGGTTCAGCGGCAAGCCCACGCGCACGAAGTCCAGGTAGCTGTAGCCGGCCATCTGATAGACCAGCACATTGGTCTGATAGCCGAAGGGGGTGGCGAAGGCGGCCGAGGCGGCCATCATCACCGCCACCAGGAAGGGGCGCGGATCGACCCCCAGGCTCTCGGCCAGGGCCACCGCGATCGGCGTCACCAGCACCGCCACCGTGGCGTTGGACAGAAGCTCGGTCGCGAACAGGGTCACCCCATAAAGCACGATCAGGGCGCCGAGCGGCCCGAACGGGCGGATCACCTCGATCAGCAGGCCCGCGCCCTGGGCCGCCAGCCCGGTCACCTCGATGGCCGTGCCGACCACCACCATCCCGGCGATCAGCAGCAGGATGTCGGGCTTGAGCCCCGAATAGGCCTCCTCCGGCGTCAGAACGCCCAGCAGGATCAGGGCCACGGCCCCGGCGAAGGCCGCGGCCGCGATGGGCGCGATCCCCAGCCCCGCCGCCGCCACCACCAGGACAAAGACCGTCAGGGCGATCAGCGCCCGCTTCCATTGCAGGGGGCGGTCGGCCGAGGCGTACATCTCGACATCGCCCAGATGAGCGTCGCCGGTTCCGTCGCGCTGATTGCGGCTTTCACCGAACCCGCTCAGCGACGGCAGGCTGAAGGGCAGGCGCCAGCGGCCCAGACGCGACTGGCGGACGGCCGCCTGAGCCTCGGCTTCCTGCCGCTCGCGCTCGGCCTCGGCTGCCTCTTCCAGGCTGGCGGTGCGGCCCAGCTGGCGCGCGCCGAAGACATAGAGCCACAGCCCGCCGACCAGGGCGATGACCAGGCCGACGGGGGTGATCTCGAACAGGCTGAAGACCGGCTGCCCCGCATTGCGCGCCATGTCGTTGACCAGAAGATTGGTCGAGGTGCCGATCAGGGTCAGCAGGCCGCCCATGACCGTCACATGGCTGAGCGGCATCAGGAACCGCTTGGGCGACAGCTTCAGCGACCGGGCCATGTCGCGCACCACCGGCGCAGCCAGGACCACCACCGGCGTATTGTTCAAAAAGCCCCCGACCGACCCGCACAGGCCGATCACCGCCCAGATGCCGACCGCGCCGAACCGCTGACACAGGGCCGTGGCCTTGCGGATCATCAGGCCGAGCAGGCCCGACAGTTCGATGGCGTAGGCGATGACGAACAGGCCGGCCAGAGCGATGACGGCGGGGCTGGCGAAGGCGCTCTGGACCTCGACCGGGCGCACCACGCCGAGCAACAACAGAGCCGCCGCCCCGCTGAGCGCCACCACGTCGGACCGCATCCGCCCGTGGATCATCAGCCCGACCACGGCGACCAGAACAATGAGTGCGATGATCTGATCCAGCGTCACGCGCGCGCGGACCCTCCCCGGCCCTCGCCCCCGCTGTGGATGCCGGTGGTTCGGCCGGGGGCGCCCTTCAGCGTTTCTCGTGTTAGGCTGGTTCCATGCCGATCACAACGACCCGTCTCGTCGCGCCCGTCGCTGTCCTCGCCGCCTTGCCGCTGCTGGTCTGGTGTCAGCGCCCGCCCGAGTCGACGACCGCGCCGGCGCCCGCCCCCGCGCCCGCGCCGACCGTCGTGCTCGACACCAACCTGAACCGCTTCGCCGTCCTGGCCGCCCTGACCGAGGCCGGATCGGCCCTGGCCGACGGGCGGACCCGCGAGGCGGCCCTCAACGGCCGGACCGTGTCGGTGCGCCTGCCCTTCGGCTGCGGCGGCGAGACGACAGGCGCCGATGGCGCGGCGGTCGCCGGCCTGCCGCGTCTGGTCCGCAACCC
>JALAGW010000373.1 GCA_022712235.1 Brevundimonas sp.
CTTCACCGCCGTCTGGAAGTCCAGATCGAAGCCCCGGTGCGGCTCGACGACTTCTTCCAGAAGGGCCTTCAGATCGACGTCGGCGTAGAGGGCGTCGCCTTCCTCGGGCTGGGCCGAGAGCTGTTTCAGGATGTCGCGGCAGCGTTCGGCCTGCTGCAGCATCAGGGCGGCGTCCTCGGCGACAGGGCTGTCCGGCGGGGAGGCGCGCAGCAGCTCCTTGGCCACGACCTGAATGGTGGCGAGCGGCGTGCCCAGTTCGTGCGCGGCGGCGGCGGCCAGACCGCCGAGCGCCGCCAGTCTCTGTTCGCGTTGCAGCACGTCCTGGGTGGTGGCCAGAGCCAGTTCCAGCTTCTCGGCGTCGGCCGCCACCTTCCAGGCGTAGCCCGAGGTGAAGAGGACCCCGGTGGCCAGGGCCAGACCCATGCCGAAGCGATAGAGGGGCGGCAGGACCAGATGCTCGTGCAGGCGCCACGGCAGGGGCAGGGACCAGGAGAAGAGGACGGCGAGCGCGATCAGGGCCATGACTCCCAGCACCAGGGCCTGACGCGAGGGCAGGGAGGCCGCCGCGATCGTCACCGGCGCCACCAGCAGCAGGCAGAAGGGGTTGTCCAGCCCGCCGGTCAGGGCCAGCAGGGTGGCCAGCTGAAGGATGTCGAAGCCCAGCTGGGCCGCCGTCTGCGGGCCGTTGGGCAGGCTGCCGTCGATGCGGCGGGCGCGGGCCATGGTGGCCAGGTTCATCACCACCCCGGCCCCGATGGTCGCCAGACATTCCCACAGGGGCAGGGGGAAGTGCAGGGCGAAATAGGCGGTCAGGATGGCGCAGGTCTGGCCGAAGACGGCCAGCCAGCGCAGCACGATCAGGGTGCGCAACGACAGGCCGCGTCCGCGCCGGGGCCGCTCGCGCAGGGCCTCCATGACGCCGGGATGGCCGGCGGCCTTCACAGCCTGCGACAGGGAGGGGGCTTCTGTGCTGCTCACGCCTCTTCTATAGACCGCCAAGCTGACGGCTGCATCCTCGCCGTCGCAGGAGAAGCCGATGCCGCGTCGCCCCGTCATTCTGTTCGCCGCCGCCTGTGCGGTCATCGCCCTGGCCCTAGGGCTGATCACCATGGTCGTGGTCAAGGGACGCGAACAGTCCGCTCAGGTGGTCGAGAGCGGCACGGGCCAGCCCGCCGTCGGCGGCCCCTTCATCCTGACCAACCAGGACGGGCAGGTGGTCGACCAGTCGATCCTGAAGGACAAGTGGACCCTGGTCTTCTTCGGCTTCACCTACTGCCCCGACTACTGCCCGACGACGCTTGGCGTGCTGAACGCGGTGCAGGAACGGATGGGCGACAAGGCCAAGGACCTGCAGATCGTCTTCATCAGCATCGACCCCGAGCGCGACACGCCGCAACTGCTGAAGGACTATCTGTCGTCGGACGGCTTCCCTGACGGCGTCATCGGCCTGACCGGCACGCCGGAACAGACGGCCCAGGTCGCGAAAGAATACCGCGCCTTCTACCAGAAGGTCGGCGAGGGCGAGGGCTATACGATGAACCACAGCCTGACCGTCTATCTGATGGGGCCGGACGGCCGGTTCCGCAGCGCCGTGGCCCATGACCTGGGGCCGGATCGCACAGTCAAGCTGATCGAGAACGCCATGGAGCGCGGCTGATCACCTTTCCCTGATCAGGGGCGACCCTGGTCTGTTTTGCGCTGAAACCTAATATATGCTGCACTGCCGCATCGGCGGGGGCCGCAGTCGGGGTTTCATGCTCTACGCATTTCACGAGCTCGCCTATCATTCGGCGACGCCGTTCCGGATCGGGGCCCAGATGGCTCGCCAGTTCTGGACGTCGCCGTTCAATCCGGCCTCGGACACGGCCATCGGCAGGACGGCCTATGCCTCGGCCGAGGTGTTCGAGAGCCTGACGCGTCGCTACGGCAAGCCCGCCTGGGGGCTTGAGACCCTCGATGTCGACGGTCACGCGGTGCGCACGACCGAACAGGTGGTCTGGTCCTCGCCCTGGTGTCGGCTGGTCCGGTTCAAACGCGACGCGCGCGATCTGAAGAAGGCTGGCAAGCCGTCGGACGTCCCCGCCGTCCTGATCGTCGCCCCCCTGTCGGGTCACTACGCCACCCTGCTGCGCGGCACGGTCGAGGGCTTCCTTCAGGACCACGACGTCTATGTCAGCGACTGGGAGAACGCCCGCCAGGTGCCGGTGCTGGAAGGCCGCTTCGACTTCAACGACTATATCGATCATGTCCGGGCCATGCTGACGGCCATCGGCCCGCGCGCCCACGTCGTCGGCGTCTGCCAGCCGGGACCGCCGGTGCTGGCGGCCTGCGCCGTCATGGCGGCCGAGAACGACCCGAACCGGCCCGCGTCCATGACCTTCATGGGTTCGCCCATCGACGCCCGCCTGTCGCCGACGATGACCAATCAGCTGGCCGAGGAAAAGCCCTTCACCTGGTTCAAGTCGAACATGATCCACACCGTGCCTTGGCCCTATCCGGGCTTTGGACGAAGGGTCTATCCGGGCTTCGTTCAGCTCTACAGCTTCATGTCGATGAACGAGGACAAGCACATCGACGCCCACCGCCGCTATTTCGAGAGCCTGGTCGATGGCGACGGCGACGGGGTCGAGAAGCACGAGCAGTTCTACGACGAATATCTGTCGGTGCTGGATCTGACCGAAGAGTTCTATCTCCAGACCATCGACATCGTCTTCCAGCAGCATCTGCTGGCGCGCGGCCTGCTGGAGCACCACGGCAAGACTGTGGACCTGTCGGCCATCACCGACATCGGTCTGGCCACGGTCGAGGGCGAGAAGGACGACATCTCCGGCGTCGGTCAGACCCAGGCCGCGCACGGCCTGACGCCCAACATCCCCGACGCGCGTCGACTGCTCTATGTCCAACCGGGCGTGGGCCACTACGGGGTCTTCAACGGCCGCCGCTTCCGCGACGAGATCTATCCGCGGGTGCGCGACTTCATCGCCCAGAACGAGTCCTTGAGTGCAGTACCGGAACGGTCAGCGGCTGCCGCTTGAGGGCGGGGGCGCCCTTCGCCTGTCGGTGAATCCCCGCGCCCGCCGGCTGTCGATCCGCATCGATGCGCGCGCCGGAGAGGCCGTGGCCGTGGCGCCCTCTGAACGGCGTCTGGGCGAGGTGGTGGCCTTCGCCCGCACCAAGTCCGACTGGATCGCCGACCGGCTGGCCGCGCGGGTGGCGGGAACGCCGCTGGCGCCGGGCGGCGAGGTGTCGTGGCTGGGACGGAGCGTGCGGCTGGAAGCGGTCGGCGGCGCGGGCGCGGCGCGTCTGGTCGAGACGCCGGACGGGCCGGTGATCCGCTCGGGCGGCGAGGGCGCGGCCTTCTCGCGCCGGGTCGAGAACTGGTTCAAGCGGGCGGCGCGCGAGTTTCTGGTCGAGCGCACAGAGATCCATCTGAAGGCCTTGGGCCAGAAGCCGGTCAGGGTGTCGATCGTCGACACCCGCTCGCGCTGGGGCTCATGCAGCCCGCACAACCGTTCGATCCGCTATAGCTGGCGGGTGATCATGGCCCCGGCCGAGGTGGCCGACTACCTGGCCGCGCATGAAGTGGCCCATCTGGTTCACGCTGACCACAGCCCGGCCTATTGGGCGGTGGTGCATCGCCTGGTCGGGGACCATCGTCCCTTCCGCCAGTGGCTGCGCGACCACGGCGCGACCTTGCACGCCGTGGGGCACTAAGGCGGCGCCCTAGAAGAAGTCGGCGTCGGCCTTCTTCTCGGCGCGCGGAGCCTCCTTGGCGGCCGGCTGGGGCGAGGTCGGGCGGATGACCGGCTGATCGTTGGGCAGGGGCGCGGGCGTCGGGACGGGCTGGCCGTCCACGATCGCCGGGCCGGGCAGACCATCCGGGACTTGCGCGTAGGGGTCCTCGACCTGACCCATCATGTCGCCGACCGGATCGGGCGCGACCCAGCCCTCGGGCAGGGGCGGGCCGTTGGGGATGGCCTGGACCGCCAGCCTGGGCAGGGCCGCCTCCATGAAGCCGCGCCAGATGGCGGCGGGCGAGGAGCCGCCGGTGACGCCGCGCATGGCCTTGTTGTCGTCCTTGCCGACCCAGACGGCGGCGACGAAGCCCCCGGTGTAGCCGACGAACCAGGCGTCCTTGTAGTCGGAGGTCGTGCCGGTCTTGCCCGCGATGTCGCGCCCGCCGATGGCCGCCGAACGACCGCTGCCCGAGGTGATCACCCCGCGCAGCATCTGGTTCATGTAGTAGAGCGAGGGGTTGTTGATGGTCTGGCCGTTTTCACCGGCGCCATGGGTGTAGATGACGCGGCCCGAAGGGGTGCGGATGCGACTGATGCCATAGGCCTCGACCTTTTTGCCGCCATTGGCGAAGGCGTCATAGGCCTGGGCCATCTCCAGGGGACTGACTTCGACGGCGCCCAGGGCCATGGAGGGCTGCAGGCCGATCTCGCTGGTGATGCCCAGGCGGCGCGCGGCGCGGGCCACGCTGTCGCGGCCGACCTGATCGGCGACATAGGCGGCCACCGTATTGGTCGACTGGGCCACGGCCTGGGCCAGGGTCATCTGGCCCGAGAAGCGCCCGGAATAGTTCTTCGGCGACCAGCCGCCGATGGTGACGGGCTGGTCCACGACCGGGGTGGTCGGGGTGTAGCCGGCCTCGACCGCCGCCAGATAGACGAAGGGCTTCCACGCCGAGCCGGCCTGACGGCGGGCGTCGGTGGCGCGGTTGAACTGGCTGTCGGCGTAGGAGCCGCCGCCGATCATGGCGCGGACCCGGCCTTCGCCGTCCAGGGCCACCAGGGCCGCCTGTTCGACGCCGCGGCCCTTGTCGCGGTCCAGGATACGGCGCACGGCGCGTTCGGCGTCGGTCTGCAAGGTCAGGTCCAGGGTGGTCTCGACGACCATGTCCTCGGTCGGTTCGCCGACCAGTCCGCGAATCTGCTTGTCCAGCCAGTCGATGAAATACTGGGCGTGCTGGCTGGCCAGGGTGCGCGAGACGCGGACCGGTTGGGCCACGGCGGCGTCGCGCTGGGCCGGGGTGATGGCGCCGACATCGACCATTTCGTTCAGGACGACATTGGCGCGGGTGGCGGCGCGCTCGCTCTCGGACACGGGCGAATAGCGCGAGGGGGCCTTCAGCAGGCCGGCCAGAAGGGCGGACTCGCCGACCGTCAGCTTGTCGGCGCTCTTGTCGAAGTAGCGCTGCGAGGCCGCCTCGATGCCATAGGCGCCGGCGCCGAAATAGACGCGGTTCAGATAGAGGGCGAGGATTTCCTTCTTTGTGAACTTCATCTCCAGCCAGACGGCCAGCATCAGCTCCTGGACCTTGCGCTTCAGGTTCTGGTCCGGCGTCAGGAACAGGTTCTTGGCCAGCTGCTGGGTGATGGTGGACCCGCCCTGGACCACGCGCCCGGCCTTGAGGTTCAGGGCCATGGCCCGGCTCATGCCGATGGGGTCGAAACCGGGGTGGTGATTGAAGCGCCGGTCCTCGATGGCGATGAAGGCGGCGGGCACATAGTCGGGCAGGGCGTCCAGATCGACCGGGGGCGCCATCTGGGTGCCGCGCACCGCGATCAGGGCGCCGGACCGGTCCAGATAGGTGATCGAGGGCTGGCGATCGACGTCATAGAGGGTCGAGGTGTCGGGCAGGTCGCGTGCGAAGACGGCGAAGAAGACGACCGCGAAGATCAGGCCCCAGACGGCCAGGACCGCGCCCCAGTAGAGGAGGTTGCCGAGGAAGGACCGACGCGGCTTCTTGCCGCCGCCGTGCTCGTTGCGGTCCGGTCCGCCGTCTTTACGCGCCATGAAAGTCCCTCTTGCCAGCGACGCGACCCTAGCCGGTCACGCGGCCGCAGAAAACGCCCCGCTTGAGTTCACATGAGCGTGAGCGCCTATTTCGCCGAAAGAATGGCGCGTCGGGCCAGCCAGACGCCCTGGTCGCCGCCGTTCTCGACCGTCAAATCGGCCTTGGTCAGCAGGGCGTGATAGACCTCGGGAGCCAGGCTGCCGTGATAAAGCGGCTCGCCGCGCCATTCGCCGATCGCCTCGCCATGGGCGGGGCCGGCGGTGAACATCAGGCGACCGCCCTCGGCCACGCGGGCGGCGAGGGCAGGCAGAACAAGCGTCTGAGCCTCCGGCGTCAGGTGGAACAGGCTGTGCCAGGCCAGAACGCCGTGGAAGGCTCCGTCGGGCAGGTCCTGGCGCATGTCGCCTATGCGCCAGTCGCCATCGGGCAGGGTCTCGCGCGCATGGGCGATCAGGGCGGGCGAGGCGTCCTGTCCGACGACCTTGAAGCCCCGTCCCAGCAGGGCGGCGCCCATGGGCCAGCCCGAGCCGCAGCCGACGTCCAGCACGCGGGCGTCCGGCGGCCAGCCGGCCGTGAAACGGTCCAGCCAGGCGACCTCGTCCCAGTCGCCTTCGTTCCGACGCAGGACGACGCCCCGGTCGCGGACCCAGTCTGCGGCCTTGTCCTGATAGAGGCCGACGACCCGATCCGCGGCCGGATGGGTCACTTGGCCAGGAAGGCGTCCAGGTCGCCGTAGAAGGCCGCGGGCTGGTCCAGCATGATGAAGTGGGCGCTGTCGTCGATGCGCTTCAGCTTGGCGCCGGGCAGGGTCGCGAAGGACATCTGATAGATGGCGTCGGTGATGGCGTCGGTCATGCGGGGGTCGTTGAACTTCACATAGAGGACCTCGACCGGGGCGGTGATCCTGCTCAGCTCAGGCCGCAGGTCGGTGACGATCAGTTCGCGGAAGGCGGCGGCCGAGACCTGCTGGTCGCTGGTCTCGACGTCGTTCAGCGGGCCGGGGCGGGCGGCCTCGGTCCTGATCATGCCGGTGACGGCGGCCCTGGCCTGGGTCAGGTATTGCTCGCGCGGGCTGGTCGACTGGGCGGTGACGACCTGGTCGGCGACGGGGACGACGCTTTCGGCGGTGGTTCCGGGCGGGCCGAACATGGCGCCCATGAAGGGGATCATGTCGACGACCATCAGCTTGCCGACCAGATCGGAGTGACGCGCGGCCAGCATCATGCCCATGGTCCCGCCCATGGAATGGCCGACGACGGCGGGCTTGGTCAGGCCCTGCTCGCGGATGTAGCGGGCGATCTCCTCAGCCACCGGGGCGGCCACGGGGCCGGTCGCATTGCCCTCGGCCGGAGCGCCGGCGAAGCCCTGAACGTGGATGCGGTGGACGCGGTAGGCGCCGTTCAGGTGATCGACGGCGCCCTGCCAGACGGCGGGCGAGGACGACAGGCCGGGGATGAAGATGACGTCCGGGCCCTGGCCCTCGACGGCGACATGGATGCGGTCCGAGGCGAAGGCGGCGTGCTGATGGCCGTGGGCGGCGTGGTTCACGTGGCCGTCCTGGGCCAGGGCGGGCTGGGCGGCGGCCAGCAGCAGGGCGGCGGCGATAGCGGTGTGGATCATAAAGTCCTCTCCCCGAGAATTTGACCCAGATTAATTCATCGAGCGAGGAAGGGAATGGGCTTTGGACGGGCGGCGGTCCCTGCTGCTAGATAGCGGCATGACCGCTGACGCTGCTTCCTCCTCCGCGACCGCCCCCGAAGCCACGGCTCCGCCCACCGCCTTCGGCAAGGGCTTCGTGCGCGACGCCTGGTATTTCGTCGCCCTGGCGCGTGACGTGCCGGTCGCCAGTCTGAAGCGTTATGAGGTGATGGACGAGCCGGTCCTGGTCGGACGAACGCGGGCGGGCGAGGTCTACGCCATGCGCGACATCTGCCCCCACCGCGCCGCGCCCCTGTCGGCCGGGCGTCTGGTCGATAAGCCGGGCGAGGGCGAGACGATCGAATGCCCCTATCACGGCTGGCGCTTCCGTCCCGACGGCGTCTGCGCCGCCATTCCGTCGCTGGTCGAGGATCAGGCCTTCGAGGCGAACCGCATCAAGGTGCGGTCCTATCCGGTGCGCGAGAGCCAGGGTCTGGTCTTCGTCTGGATGGCCGCCGATGCGCGCAATCCGTCCGAACCGGACCATGAGCCGCCGCTCTTCCCCGGCGCCGAGGGCGAGGCCAAGCTGGTCGAGGCGATGGATTTCGACAGCCATATCGACCACGCCGTCGTCGGTCTGATGGACCCGGCCCACGGCCCCTTCGTGCACCAGCAGTGGTGGTGGCGCTCCGAGCATTCGATGCACGAGAAGGCCAAGACCTTTGCGCCGCGCGACTATGGCTGGGCCATGGTGCGCCACGCCCCGTCGTCGAACAGCCGCCTCTATAAAATTCTGGGCGGGGCGCCGGCGACCGAGATCACCTTCCGCCTGCCGGGCTACCGCTGGGAGCATATCCAGGTCGGCGCCAAACAGGTGCTGGCCCTGACCTGCCTGACGCCGGTGACCGAGACCAAGACGCGCATCACCCAGATCTTCTGGTCCGATCACTGGGTGTTCAACGTGGCCAAGCCCTTCCTGCGGATGGGCGTGGTCGCCTTCCTGAAGCAGGACGGCGGCATGGTGAACCTGCAGAACGAGGGGCTGAAATACGATCCGGCCCTGATCTGGATCGACGACGCCGACAAGCAGGCCAAGTGGTATCAGCAGCTGAAGCGGGAATGGAGCAAGAGCCGGGCCGAGGGGCGCGGCTTCATCAACCCGATCAAAGAGGTCGTGCTGAGGTGGAAGAGCTGACCGTCAACCGGATCGGGTCCTGAGCGCTAGAAAAAAGGCCTCTCACCGCGATGGTGAGAGGCCTTTTTGTTCAAACGGGCGTCGATCCCGGTTCTTACTGCCGCGCCAGCTGGCTGGACAGGATCAGGTCCAGTTGCTTGCGGATATGCGGCGTCAGTTCCTCGATGCCCCAGTTGTCGTAGGCGGCGTAGCGGAAGTTGGCGATGAAGGTGTCCCAGATCATCCGGCCCAGGACCATCTGGTCCAGGTCCTGACGCAGTTCGCCGTCACGAATGCCGGCCTGCAGCACGGCGATGACGGCCTCGATGATCGGCTTGACGAAGGTGCGCGAACGCTCGTCAGCGGCTTCGGGCTGGAACCAGGAGCGGGCGATCATGGCCTGCATCAGCGGCAGGTGCTCCAGCGAGCGGTGGTAGCCGGCAGTCAGGCCCTCGGCCAGGCGTTCGGCGACACGGCCTTCATGACCGGCGGCGGTCTGGATGTCCTGCAGCAGGCCGGCCATTTCCTCGGCGAAGACGCACTCGAACAGTTCGGCCTTGTCCTGGAAGTTGGCGAAGACGGCGCCGGTCGACATTCCGGCGCCCTTGGCGATGTCGCGGATGGTGGCGGCGTCGTATCCACGCTCGGCGAAGAGGGCCCGCGCGGCGTCCAGCACCTTCTGGCGGGTGCGGATCTTGGCGGCCTGACGGCGGTTCATCCGGGCCGGGGCTTCGGTTTCGACGGCCTCGGGGGCGGACAGGGTGGTCTCACGCATCAGTTAAATACTCTGGCTCGGGAAGGGCTTAACGCCTGCCGGTCATGAAGAACGACGGTCTTGTCGGGCCAGTTTCACGCCGCATCGGCATAAAACTCGCGCCGGACGACAACCGACGTCCGCGGGGGGAGGTCGAACTTTCATCACCGAACAATGACCAAAATGGGTCATGACCTAATGGTGAATCTTGCTCAAGCTTGACCTTAACGTCAATAAACCTAAGGGTTATTACGTAGATCGCGTATCCGTGGTCTGCGGTGAGGCGGCCGATCGGGCGGTGCGGAAAGCCCGCGCCGGCCGGGCGCCGCGGCCGTCCGGCGCGGCCGCCTGGAAGGTCTTGCGAAAGCCGTCGCGCCGCTCGTGAATCGAGGCCAGGACCAGCCCCATGGGCACGCCGAGGTCGACCAGGGTGTTCTCCGCCAGTTGCAGGCTGGCCTCGGTGGTTTCGGGGACGGCGTCGGTGACGCCCAAGGCGTAGAGGCGGGCGGCGTGGCGATCGTCACGGGCGCGAGCGATCAGGATCAGGTCGGGGCGCAGGGCCCGCGCGGCCTTGACCACCTCGTCGACCTTGGCCGGACTGTCCATGGTGACGATCAGGGCGCGCGCCGACCCCAGGCCGCAGGCGGTGAGCATGTCGGGGCGGGCGGCGTCGCCGTAATAGACTTCATGGCCGTCGGCGCGCCCGGAACGGACCGACGCCGGGTCGGCGTCCAGGGCGATGAAGCGCTGGTCGTGCTCGGCCAGAAGCTCGCCCACCAACCGTCCGACCCGGCCGAAGCCGACGACCAGCACCGCCCCATCGGGTCCCAGGACGGCGGTGTCGGGCGACAAGCCTTCGACCTCGGGATCGGCGACGCGGGCGGCCTGCCGGGTCAGAACGCGGGCCAGGACGGCCAGCAGGGGGACGGCGAACATGCTGAGCGTGGCGGCCAGCATGGCCTTGTGCGTCAGCTCCGGGGTCGCCAGGCCCTCGACCAGTCCGGTGGACAGGATGACGAAGGCGAACTCGCCGGCCGGGCCGAGGATCAGGGCGGTTTCGATGGCCGAGCGGGTCGCCAGCCCCCAGGCGCGGGCCAGCAGGAAGATGATCAAGGCCTTCAGCAGGATCAGGCCGCCCGCCAGACCCAGGACCGTGGCCGGATCGGCCGCCACCGCGTCCAGATCCAGGCTGATGCCGACGCCGATGAAGAAGACGCCCAACAGCAGGCCCTTGAACGGGTCGATGGCGACCTCGACCTCGCGGCGGAACTCGGTCTCGGCCAGCAAGACCCCCGCCACCAGGGCGCCCAGGCTCATCGACAGGCCGACCGCCTGGGCGACGAGACCGGCGGCGACAACCACCAGAAGCGAGGCGGCGACGAACAGTTCGCGGCCTTCGCCCCGGTGCTGGGCGCGCGCGACCGAGCGGAACATGGGACGCAGGACCAGACGCCCCAGCAGGACCATCAGGAAGAGTCCGCCCGCCGCCGGCGCCAGGGTGAAGAGGGCGCGTCCCAGTTCGGCGGGATCGACGGAGGGTCCGCTCTGGGCCAGGGTCGCCAGGACGGTGACGGTGATCAGGATGGGGGCGACGGCCACGTCCTGGGCCAGAAGGACGGCGAAGGTGGCGCGTCCGGTCTCGCTGTTGATCCGTCCCTGGGCCGCCAGAACCGGCATGACCACGGCGGTTGAGGACAGGGCCAGGCCCATGCCCAGGACCGCGGCCCCGGCCAGCGGCTGGCCCAGGGCCATGAAGGCGACGGCGATGACGACCGCGCAGACGGCGACCTGCAGCATGCCCAGGCCGAAGACGAGCCGTCGCATGGCCTTCAGCCGTTCCCATGACAGCTCCAGCCCGATCATGAACAGCAGGAAGGCGACGCCCAGTTCGGACAGCTGGCGGATCTGGGCCTGGTCGCCGATGGTCAGCCAGCTGAGCCAGCCGGTCGACTGGGCGAAGCGGCCCAGGCCGTCGGGCCCCAGCAGGACCCCGGCCGCCAGAAAGCCTAGCACAGGGCTGATCCTGAGCCGGTTGAACAGGGGCACCACGACCCCGGCCGCCGCCAGAAAGACCACCAGGTCCCGATACTCGCCGCCGTGTCCCTGGCCCATGAATCCTCCGTGACGGCCACTGTGACGCAGGCGATCACGATCTGGCGATAGCCCTCGCCTCTTTCATGAACTTTTTTTAAGACGCAGCCACGCTCAAGGCGGGACTAGGGTTCGCGCCGAACCTGAGCACGGGTTAGTCGAGGGAATTACTGATGAAGAAGTTGCTGATCGGGGCCGCTGTCGGCGCCCTGCTTCTGCCGGCCGGCGTGGCCGCGGCACACGACGGTCACGACCATGCCTGCCTGGACGAGAGCTGCACGGTGGTGGAGCTGTTCCACGGCGCCTCGGCGCCGGAAGGCGGCGCGGCGCCGGCCGGCTGGGTCGGCACGGATGCGCCCAAGTACGGAACCTGGGGCTTTGACCTGTCTGGTCGCGACACCTCGGTTTCGCCGGGCGACAGCTTCTTCCGCTACGCCAACGGCACGGCCTTCGACAAGCTGCAGATCCCGTCGGACCGCACCTCCTACGGTTCCTTCCCGCTGCTGCGCGAACTGTCGGACAACCGCATGAAGGCCCTGATCCAGGGCCTGGTCGCGCGCACGGACCTGACGCCGGGTTCGGATGAGGCCAAGATCGCCGACGCCTATCGCTCCTACATCGACGAGGCGCGTATCGAGGCCCTGGACGCCCAGCCGCTGCAGCCCTTCCTGAGCGCCATCCGCGCCGCCGACACGCACGAGAAGATCGCCGCCTACATGGGGCAGACGCAAGGCCGCGTCGGTTCGTCCTTCTTCGGCACCGGCATCACCATCGATCAGAAGCAACCGACCCGCTACGCCGTCACGACCGGCCAATCGGGCATCGGCCTGCCGAACCGCGACTACTATCTGGACGCCCGCTTCGCGGACAAGAAGGAGAAGTATCAGGCCTATGTCGAGCGGATGCTGACCAATATCGGCTGGGCCGATCCGGCCGGTCACGCCGCCGCCATCGTCGCCCTGGAGACCAAGATCGCCGAGGCTCACTGGACCCCGATCGAGAACCGCAACCGCGACAAGACCTACAACGAGTACACCATTCAGACCCTGGCCGCCGAGGCGCCCGGCTTTGACTGGACCGGCTATTTCAATGCCGCCGGCCTGGGTTCGATCGACCGTCTGATCGTGCGCCAGAACACGGCCATGCCCAAGATCGCGGCCATCTTCGCCGAGACGCCGATCGACACCCTGCAGGCCTGGCAGGCCTTCCACACGACCGACGACGCCGCCCCGGCCCTGTCGAAGCGGTTCTCGGACGCCCAGTGGGAGTTCCGTTCGCGCGACCTGTCGGGTCAGCCCGAGCAGCGCAGCCGCGAGAAGCGCGCCATCAGCTTCGCTGAAGGCTCGCTGGGCGAGGCGGCGGGTCGCCTCTATGTCGCCGAATACTTCCCGGCCGAATCCAAGGCCAAGATGGAAGAACTGGTCGCCAATCTGCGCACCGCCCTGTCGCACCGCATCGACAACCTGACCTGGATGGGGACGGAGACCAAGGCGGCGGCTCAGGAGAAGCTGCGCAAGTTCACCGTCAAGATCGGTTATCCGGACAAGTGGCGCGACTATTCGGCCCTGGAAGTCCGTGCGGACGACCTGTTCGGCAATACCCAGCGTCTGGGCCAGTTCCAGTGGAACTATCAGCTGAACCGTCTGAACCAGCCCGTGGACAAGGCCGAGTGGGGCATGACCCCGCAGACGGTCAACGCCTACTACAACTCGGCCAACAACGAGATCGTCTTCCCGGCCGCCATCCTGCAACCGCCCTTCTTCGATCCGGACGCCGACCCGGCCGTCAACTACGGCGGCATCGGCGGCGTGATCGGCCACGAGATCGGCCACGGCTTCGACGACCAGGGCTCCAAGTCCGACGGCGACGGCGTGTTGCGCAACTGGTGGACCGACGAGGACAAGGCCAACTTCCAGGCCCTCACCACGCGCCTGGGCGCCCAGTATGACCAGTTCGAGCCGCTGCCGGGCTTCCACGTCCAGGGCGGCCTGACCATGGGCGAGAACATCGGCGACGCCGCCGGCACGGCGGTCGGTCTGGAGGCCTACCACCTGTCGCTGAACGGCCAGCCCGCGCCGGTGATCGACGGCGTGACCGGCGACCAGCGTTTCTTCTACGGCTGGGCCCAGGTCTGGCAGTCGAAGTACCGCGAGGACGCGTTGAAGAATCAGATCGCCAC
>JALAGW010000374.1 GCA_022712235.1 Brevundimonas sp.
CAACAGCAATGATCACTGGCTTGGCGCTGTTGTTGTCGGCCTGCTCCTCCGAGCAAAGGGAGGCGAAGAAGGAGGTCTCGTACCAACTGCGGGACCCATCTTCGGCTCAATTCAGAAATTTACGAACTGTCCGCCAGCAGGACGGCACCGTCGCCGTTTGCGGCGAAGTCAACAGCAAGAACGCCTTCGGCGGGTATGGGGGCTTCCAAGACTTCGTCGTTTGGGAGGGGGCTGTGGCGCACATCGTGAAGGATATGTCTGAGGTCGACTTCACAGACCTTGGTCCGATCGGCGATCAGGCCCGCGCTATGATTGCCCTTTCTGATTATTGCGTCTTCGCAGGGCGCGACTCGGCCAGAGCTGAAGCAAGACGGGACGCGATTTTCACGGAGATGGAGGCCAGAACCACCTTTTAAGCTCGGCCACTTGCGATGCGCACAAGGGCTAGACCGCTAGACGGGGGCAGGCGTGTCGTCTCCTGCGTCTCTCCAACTTTGCCGCTTTGTCGGGCCTTGGCAGCTTCAGCTGCAACGTCCGCCTCCTAGCCATTGCGGATGTCGCGCTAGTCGCCTAGCCAAGGGACTCTTTCCACCCCTTGGCGGACGTCATCGACGTCTGGTCTCAGGGCGCAAGACTTGGAGTCAGGCGGCTTTCGTTCGATGCTGACGGCATGAAGCTGTTCACCATCGGCTATGAAGGCTCCACCCAGCCCGAGGTCATCGATCGGCTGAAGGCGGCGGGGGTCGAGCTGGTGGCCGACGTGCGGGCCGTGGCCTCATCGCGCATCGCGGGCTTTTCCAAGACGGTGCTGGGCGAGAGCCTGAAGGCCGAGGGGCTGGACTATCTGCAGCTGCGGGCGCTGGGCACGCCCAAGGCCGGGCGCGACGCGGCGCGCAAGGGCGACGTGGCGACCATGCACGCCGTCTTCAACGCCCATATGCAGGAGCCGGACGCCGAGGCCGCCTTTCAGCAGCTGCGTCATGTGGCGGGCGAAAAGCGCGTCGCCCTTTTGTGTTTCGAGGCCGAGGCCTGCGGTTGCCACCGCGCCGTCCTCGCTGACCGGCTGGCCCGCGAGGACGGCGTCGAGGTGGTGAACCTGTAGTTCCGCCTCTCCCTCCCCCCTCGAGGGGGAGGGCTTCATGCCTTACGGACGGCCCACCAGCTGATCCACCGAACCCGAGGTGACCGGGTGATACAGCGGCCGCGCCTTGGCGTAGATGCGCGTGGCGATCGGACGCCCCCAGTCGCCTTCGCCCCACAGGGTCTGGAACAGGGGCAGGACGAACTTGCGGCGGCCCTGGCTGGTCAGGAAGCGGTCGGCGGTGGCGACGGCGGGCTCGTAGCGGTGCGCCAGGGCGATCTGCAGCCAGGCGAAGGTCAGCTCGGCGTTGCCTTCATTGGCCAGGTTCAGCGTCTTCTCCAGATCGGCCAGTTGCGCCGTGCTCAGCCAGTCGGCGCCCGCCGCCAGACCCTCGGGACGCCAGGCGAGGAAGCGCTGGCGCTGCTGGGTGTTCCAGCTCTTCCAGTCGATGGCCGAGGCCGGACCCTTGTCGGCGAAGAAGGCCTTGGCCTGAGCGTCCACCGCCTCGAAGGCGTGCGACACCGGCGGGACCCAGTTCGACGGCATGCCCGGTTTGTAGATCCAGTTTTCGAGTTGAAGCTGGGCCTCCAGCGCGGCGTCGCCCTTGATCAGGTGCTCGCGGATGTCGGCCAGGAAGCCGACGTCGGTCATGGGCTGGAAGGCGTGGCGGTCGAAGTATCCGCGCAGCCAGGCGTCGAAGGTCTCGCGCCCCACGATGCGTTCGATGGTGCGCAGCATGGCCGCGCCCTTCTCATAGGGCACGCCCGACAGGCCGTCGTCGGGGTCGCGCCCGGTCAGGTCGATGTGCAGCTTGGTGTCGTTCGGATCGGTGACGGCCATTTCCGCCGACAGCTCGCCCCAGCCCAGAACCTGCTCCTGCATGGCGCGGTCGCGGCCATACAGGGCCTCCATGATCCGGTTCTCGAAATAGACGGTGGTCCCTTCGTTCAGCCAGATGTCCGACCAGGTGGCGTTGGTCACCAGATTGCCCGACCAGCTATGCGCCAGCTCGTGCGCCACCAGCGAGACCAGGGACTGATCCCCGGCGATGATGGTTGGGGTGGCGAAGGTCAGGCGCGGGTTCTCCATCCCGCCGAAGGGGAAGCTGGGCGGCAGGACCAGCAGGTCGTAGCGGCCCCAGCGATAGGGGCCGTACAGGGCCTCGGCGGCGTCCACCATGCGCGGCGTCGATTGCAGCTCGGCGCGGGCGGCCTCCAGCCGGCTCGGCTCGGTCCAGACCCCGGTGCGGCCGTCGAACGAGGCGAAGGCGATGTCGCCGATGGCGATGGCCATCAGATAGGGCGGGATCGGACGATCCATGTCGAAGCGCCAGGCCTTCTGGCCCGCAGCAGCCGCCTCGCCGGTCGGCGTCAGGTGCTCGGCGGACATGACCACGGTCAGGTCGGCGGGGGCATTGATGCGCGCCGAATAGGTCTGGCGGATGCCGGGGCTGTCCTGGGTCGGGACCCAGGTGCGGGTCAGGATGGCCTGGCCCTGGCTGAACAGATAGGGCTTCTGGCCGCCCGCCGTCTGCTGCGGGCTGAGCCACTGCAGGGCCGCCGCGTCGGGACGGGTCGAATAGTCGACGACGACCTTCTGGACCTCGGTCCCGGCGAAGGCGGGCAGGTGGACGGTCAGGGCCTGGCCCTTGATGGCGTCCACGGCGCCCAGCTCATAGCGCAGCGGGCGGCCCTGCGCGTCGCGCACGCCCCGGATGTCCAGGTTCTTGGTGTCCAGCACCACCTCGGTCGCGCCGACGCGACCGGTGACGTCCAGCGTCGCCGAGCCCGACAGGGTCTTGCTTGCGAAGTCGGCGCTCAGGTCCAGGGCCACATGGCCGACCCGCGCCTCGGCCGGGCGAGCATTGGAGTGGATGTCGTTCGCATAGGCGAAGGCGGGCGCAGCCGGAGTCGCAGGGACGAGAGGCGTCATCGGCGTGCTGCCTTCAGGGGCTTGGGCGGGGGCGGTGGCGCAGGCGCCAAGCGCCGCGGTCAGGGCCATGGCGGATACCAGGCCGGCCAGCTTCAGGGTCATCGAACGCTCCGTATTCAGATGCGCCCGAAAAGGCTCCCTTCGCCCCGAAAGATCAAGCCTTGGCTGCAGCGGGCGGCAGATGGTGGGCCTTGAACAGCCGTCCCTTCTCGGCGCCCAGCACCAGCAGCAGGGCGAGCATGCCCAGGGCCGCGAACCCGACCGTCATCGGCACGGTGGTGCCGTCGAAATGCTGGCCGATCCAGAAGCCCAGCAGGGCGCCGCCGATGGTCGAGATGAAGCCCTGGGCCGAGGCCGCCGTGCCGGCGATATGGCCCATGGGCTCCATGGCCATGGAGCCGAAGTTGCCGGCGATGAAGCCGAAGCAGAACATCTTGCAGGCCTGAAAGGCGGCGAAGACCCACAGGCTGTCATGCCCCGCATAGGCGACGATGGCGTGCAGAACGCGGAAACCGATGAAGCCGAACAGGGCCGTATGGGCGATCAGGCGCGAACCCAGTTTCTCGACGATGCGCGAGTTCAGCACCGAGGCCAGGGCGATGCCGCCGGCCACCATGGCGAAGACGGTGGTGAACAGGCCGGGCGACTTGAACACGTCGAAGAAGATCTGCTGCGACGAGTTGATGAAGGCGAACAGGGCGCCGCTGATCGCCGTCATGGCCAGGGTGTAGCCCATGCCGATGCGGCTGGTCAGGGCCTGACCGAAGGCGCCGGCGATGCGCTTCACATTGATCGGCATGCGATCTTCGGGGTGCAGGGTCTCGGGCAGGCGCAGGGCGGCCCACAGCAGGAAGCTGCCGCCGAACAGGGCGAAGAAACCGAAGATCCAGCGCCAGGGCGCCACCAGCATGATCAACTGACCGACGGTCGGAGCCAGGATGGGCACGCCGAGGAAGACCAGGAAGCTCAGCGACATGACCCGCGCCATGGTCCGCCCGGAATAGCGGTCGCGCACGATCGACACGGCCAGAACTCGCGTCGCCGCCGAGCCCAGACCCATGCCGATGCGCGACAGGATCAGCCACTCGAACGAATGGGCGAAGGCCGCCAGAATGCTGAAGGCGACATAGAGGCCGATGCCGATGAACAGGATGGGCCGACGTCCGAACCGGTCCGCCAGCGGGCCGTAAAACAGCTGCGCCCCGCCGAAGCCCAGCAGATAGGCGGTGATCACCCACTGGCGGGTGTTCTCGTTGACCACGCCCAGATCCTCGCCGATGTGCGGCAGGGCCGGCAGCATGGCGTCGATCGCCAGGGCGTTCATCGCCATCATGACGGCGATCAGGCAGACGAATTCGGCGAACCCCGGCCCCTTGGGCGTCGTGGTCGTGGCGGTCGGGGAGCTGGTCATCGGGACCAGATGCGGGCTGCGTCAGCCTGACGCAACCCTTAAGCTGGATGAAGTTTTCGCGTCGGCGCGCTTCAGCGGGCGCCGGCTACGTCGATCCGCGCCGTCACCGACATGCCGGGGGCCAGGCGGGCGGCGGCCTCCTGACCCGGATCAATGGCGATGCGGACCGGAATGCGCTGGGCCACCTTGGTGAAGTTGCCCGTGGCGTTGTCGGGGCGGATGACGCTGAACTCGGAGCCGGCGGCGGGCGAGATGCGCTCGACCTTGCCTGTCAGCTTGGCGCCGCCCAGGGCGTCGACGGCGATCTCGACCGGCTGACCGACGCGGACGTCGCGCATCTGGGTCTCCTTCATATTGGCCGTGACCCAGACCGTGTCGGGGACCAGGGCGGTCAGCTGCGTGCCGACCGCCACCTGCTGGCCGACGCGAACGCTGACCTCGCCCAGGCGTCCGGCGCGGGGGGCGGTGATGCGGGTGTTGTCCAGATCGATCTGGGCCAGACGCACCTGGGCCTGGGCGTTCTCGACGGCGGCTTCCAGCGAGCCGCGGCTGACGACCGCCGAGGTGACGCCGGTCTGGGCCACGTTTTCGGCGGCGCGGGCGGCGGCCAGTTGCGCCTCGGCGGCGCGCAGGGCGTTCTGGGCCGTGTCCACCTGGGCCTGGGCCACCCAGCCGCCGGCGAACAGGGTGCGCACGCGCTGGGCGTCGGCTCGGGCCTTGGTGACGGCGGATTCGGCGCCGGCGATGGAGGCGCGGGTCTGGGCTACCGACCCGCGCGCCGAGGCCTGGCTCTGGGCCGAGTTGGCCAGGGCCGCCTCGGCCGAATGCAGGGCCGCCTTCGCCTGATCCAGCCGCTGGCGATAGATGCGGTCGTCGATGGTCGCCAGCAGCTGACCCTGCCGCACGGTCTGGAAGTCCTGGACCTCGACCGAGGTGACATAGCCGCTGACCTGGGGGCTGATGACCGTCACCTGGCCGCGCACATAGGCGTTGTCGGTGGTTTGCGGCCCGCCGTCGAAGGGCGGCAGGCGCCAGGCGTGCAGGATCAATCCCACCCCGACCAGGGCGATCAGGGTCAGAACCACGCTGATCATGACGCGTCGACTTCTGGACGGCGGCAGGGCGGCGGGCGCGGGCGGCGGTGCGGCCGGAGCAGGGGCCTGAGCCGGGGCTTGAGCAGGGGCGGGCGTGGCGTCGGTCATGGTCGGGTCCGGGTCATTCGACAGCGGCGGCGGCGGCGGCTTGCGCCGCCTCGCGGTGGGCGGCGCGGCGCGCCTCGATACGGGGGCGGAAATGGTTGACGGCGACCCAGAGCGCGCCCACGGCGGCGGCGCCCGAGATCAGCAGGAAGACGTCGTTGTAGGCCAGGACCTGGGCCTGCTGGCTGACCTGCTGCTGCAACAGGCGCAGGGCCGCGCCCTGTCTCTGGGCCGCGTCGCTGATGACGTGGGCGTAGGCCCCGCCCAGCTGCTGCAGCCGAAGCACCACCTCGGGGTCGCCCAGGTCGATGTGCTCGGCCAACTGGTTGGAGTGATACTTCTCGCGGATCGTCTGGATGGTGCCGATCAGGGCCGAGCCCATCAGGCCGCCGATGTTCTGGCCGATGGAAAAGACCACGATGAAGCTGATCAGGTTCTTGCCCCCGCCCTGCAGCACCTTGCCGAAGCCGATGATCATGGTCGGGCCGATGAAGAAGGCGGCGGCGAAGGCCAGAAGGGCCTGGCTGACATAGAGCTCGGCCGGCCGCGTCAGCACTGTCGCGTGGCTGTCCATATAGGCGCCGAGCGCGATCAGGCCGAGCGCCACAGAGATGGGCGCCCACAGCTTGGTCGGGTTCAGGGTGAAGGCGCTGGTCAGGGTCCCCGCCGCTGTCGCCAGCAGCATGACCCAGAACAGGCCGTGCATCTGGTCATTTCCGAGGCCCATCTGCTGCAGGAAGCCGACCGCGCCCGTCGTCTGCTCCGACAGGACGATCCGCACCAGGACGATGGCCAGGATCAACCGCACCAGATCACGCCCGGCCAGCCACTTCAGGTCGATGAGGGGATTGGTGCGATTGTATTCGATCAGGACGGCGGCGGTCAGCAGGATCAGGGCGCCGATCAGGGCCCAGCCGATCCACGCCGCATCGTCTGGTGGACCGAGGCGGCCCAGGCCCAGGACGGCGGTCAGCAGGGCCACCCCCGGCGCGAACAGGGCGAAGGTGACGAAGTCCAGCTGCTCGAAGGGCTTCACCCGCTGCGACGGCGGCATCTTCAGGGCGAAGACGGCGGGCAGAGCCACCAGCACCAGCCCCAGGTCGAACATATAGACCGCCCGCCACAGGTCGTGATCGATCAGATGACCGACCCC
>JALAGW010000375.1 GCA_022712235.1 Brevundimonas sp.
CCATCCAGAACACCCTGGGGGTGCAAGGGGTCCATCCCCTGCCGATCGACGTGATCGAGGCCCAGGCCAAGGCCGTGCTGGACGACATCGGGGCCGACGCCCTGAAGACCGGGATGCTGGGTTCCGTCGAGGTGGTCGAGGCGGTCGCCGGCCTGATCGACTACGCCGGGAACGTGCCGACGGTGGTGGACCCGGTGATGATCGCCAAGGGCGGTTCGCCCCTGCTGGAGGATCGCGCGGTCGAGGCGGTGCGGCGGCTGATGGTCCCGCGCGCGGCCCTTTTGACCCCCAATGCGCCCGAGGCCGAGGCCCTGACCGGGGGCGCCGTGGCCGATCTGGAGGGGCAGCGTCGGGCGGGCGAGGCCCTGCTGGAAATGGGCGCGCGGGCGGTGCTGATGAAGGGCGGCCATGTGCCCGGCGAGACGGTGGTCGACCTGCTGCTGACCCGCGACGGCGAGACGGTGCTGGAGAGCGAGCGTCTCAACACGCGCCACACCCACGGCACCGGCTGCACCCTGGCCAGCGCCTGTGCGGCCGGAATCGCCAAGGGCCTGCCCTTGCCGGTCGCGGTGGCCGAGGCCTGGGCCTATGTCGCCGAGGCCATTCGCCGCGCGCCGGGCCTGGGTCAGGGCCATGGGCCGCTGGATCACGGCTGGCCGCTGCGCTGAAATCCTTCTCCCCTTGTGGGAGAAGGTGGCTCGCATAGCGAGACGGATGAGGGGTGTGAGCGCCTCGCATCCGATGAAGCTCGCCACGCCCTGCCGACCTACCCCTGACCGTCGCTCCGACACCCCTCATCCGAGCGCCTGAGGCGCCCACCTCCTCCCACAAGGGGAGAAGGGCTTGGCGGGGCTTTGGAATCGCCGTCTCTGCCGCCCATGAGCCTTGAGACCCGACTGATCGAGATCGTCCGCGCCGACGCAGGCCTGATGCATGTGCTGAGCGTGATGCGCGAGCTGGACCTGCCGGACTGGCGGCTGTTTTCCGGCGCCGTCTATCAGGGGGTGTGGAACGACCGGACCGGGCGGCCGGTGGGCTATGGCATCAAGGACTACGACATCGGCTATTTCGATCCCGACACCTCGTGGGACGCCGAGGATGTGATCATCAAGCGCGTCGCCGCCGCCTTCGAGCCGCCGTTGCGCGATCTGGTCGAGGTGCGCAATCAGGCGCGGGTTCATCTGTGGTTCGAGAGCAAGTTCGGCGAGGCCTATGAGGCCCTGACCTGCACCGACGACGCTCCGGCCCAGTTCGTGGCCCCGGCCTTCGCCCTGGCGGTGCGGCTGGAGAAGGACGACACGATCAGCGTTGTCGCGCCTTTCGGGCTGGAGGATGTGTTCGACATGGTGATCCGCCCTAACCCTGTGCGGGGTCTGGCCAAGGGCTGGGACAAGGTGGTCGCCAGCGCGCGCGGGCGCTGGCCGGAAATCACGGTGATTATCTGACGTCCTTCTCCCCTTGTGGGAGAAAGTGGCCCGTCAGGGCCGGATGAGGGTGTCGGCGGCGCGGTTGGACGTCTGCCGATCAGCGGGCGTGAGTTTGCTTGGATGGGGCGGCGCTGACACCCCTCATCCGACCGCCTCCGGCGCCCACCTTCTCCCTCAAGGGGAGAAGGGATTCAAAAGCGAAAAGGGCGCGACCCTTGCGGATCGCGCCCCTCGGTCGGGCCTCGGACAGGGAGGGATGAGGCCCGGTTCAGTCAGCCGTCAGTGGCGGCGGCCGTTGTAGTCGTTGCGCTCGTAGCGGACCTTGGCGGACAGGCGGTCATAGCGACGGTCCAGGTCCTGGCGCTCCCAGCGGGTCAGGCCGCCGCGCATGTAGCTGCGTTCCAGACGGACCAGGCTGTTCAGTTCGTCCTTCAGACGCGAGGCCTCGCGGTTGCTGAGTTGACGGGTGCGGACGCCCTGGTCGATGCGACGGTCCAGGTTGTGCTTGCGCTGGGCGATGGCGTTCCAGCCGTTGTAGTTCTGCTCATAGCCGTGGCCGCGCGAGGGGCCGTGGCGGTCATAGGCCCCATTATAGGATTGGGCGGCGGCGGGCAGGGCGGCCGAGGCGACGGCGACGGCCAGGGCGGGGATCAGCAGCTTTTTCATAGTCTTGGCTCCTTCGGTTCGTCGCATCCGGGTCGGCTGCGTTGATCCCAGAAGACCACCCGGCGGCTGAGCCGCATCTGAACGGCGCGTTTCAGATCGGGTTCATCTGCATGAGAAGTTCGTCATCCTGGAGGGGACGTGCTGACTGACGGCCACAGCGACGGAGAATCCGCGTCCCAGCGTTCCTTGTCCGGATGAACGGCGATAGACTGCGCGTTCAGCCCCTGTTCAGAGGCCCCTGTCTAGAAGACAAACCATGATGCGTATTCGAGCCCTCCTGCTGGCCGGTCTGATCGCCATCGTCCCCCTGACGGACGCGGCGGCCCAGTCGCGCGGCCGCGACCGGGATCGTTACTATGAGCGTCGCTAGCAGCCACGTATCTATCAGGGTCAGGGGCTGCGTGATGCGCCCCGCTCGGCCCCGCGCGCGGATCCGGGCGACATCGCCCGCCGCGTCCAGTCGGGCCGTCCCGGCCGGATGCTGGGCGTGCGCGAACGTGGCGGCGACTATGTGGTGCGCTGGGAATATCCGGGCGGTCGCGTGTCGGACATACAGGTTGACGGCCAGTCCGGCCGGGTTCGCGGAGACGACTGAATGCGGGTGCTGCTTGTCGAGGACGACGTCGATCTGTCGCGCCAGCTGAAGACCGCCCTGGGCGACGCCGGTTACGCCGTCGACCATGCCCCGGACGGCGAGGAGGCCTGGTTCCTGGGCGACACCGAACCCTATGACGTGGTGGTGCTGGACTTAGGGCTGCCCAAGATCGACGGCGTGTCGGTGCTGGAACGCTGGCGCCGCGAGGGCAAGACCACGCCGGTGCTGATCCTGACGGCGCGCGGCGCCTGGTCGGACAAGGTGGCGGGCTTTGACGCCGGGGCCGACGACTATCTGACCAAGCCCTTCCACACCGAGGAACTGCTGGCGCGCCTGCGCGCCCTGCTGCGCCGCTCGGCCGGCCATGCGGCGGCGACGCTGACCTGCGGCGGCCTGAGGCTGGACCCGCGCGCGGCGCGGGCGACGGTGAACGGCGAGCCGTTGCGCCTGACCTCGCTGGAATACCGCCTGCTGCACTACATGATGATGCATCAGGGCCGGGTCATCAGCCGCACCGAGCTGGTCGAGCATCTGTATGATCAGGACTTCGACCGGGACTCGAACACCATCGAGGTCTTCGTCGGCCGCCTGAGGAAGAAGATCGGTTCGGACCGGATCGAGACGGTGCGCGGTCTGGGCTATCGCCTGTCGCCGCTGGCCGGCGAGAGCGACGCGGCCTGATCGCGGGATGACCGACGCCGGGGCGGCTGAAGCACCCGCCAAGCCTGAAAGCAGGGAATGGGGCCGCTGGCTGGGGCGGCCCGGCCGGTCGCTGACCCGCCGGCTGATCTGGCTGGCCTCGGCCTGGATCCTGGTGGCCCTGCTGGTGACGGGCGTGGTCCTGACCTCGGTGTTTCAGGAATCGGCGTTGCGGCGTCTCGGCAACATGCTGGGCGACACCATCGACGAGGCGGTGGTCGCGGCCAGCATCACGCCCGAGGGCGAGATCTTCATCGGCGAGATTCAGGACGCGCGCACCCAGCGCCTGCTGTCCGGCAAATACTGGATGGTGGCCGAGCAAGGATCGGGCGGGCGGCTGCAGGTGGTGGCCCGTTCGGCCTCGCTGGGACGAACCGATCTGGACTATGCGCCCGATCTGGACGAGCGGCTGAGGGCAGCCTTTGGCCAGACCATCAGCTACAACGCCGAGGACGGCCCCAAGGGCGAGCCCCTGCGGATCGCCGCCAGCATGAAGCAGCTGCCGGGACGCACCGCGCCGGTGGTCTTCTTCGCCGGGGTGGACCGCTCCGACATCGACGCCGACACGCGCCAATTCGCCACCGTGACCTGGGTGGCCATGCTGCTGCTGGGAGCCGGCCTGGTCTCGGCGGTCTTCATCCAGGTGCGGGTCGGCCTGCGGCCCCTGTTCGACCTGCGCGACGAGATTTCGGACGTGCGCAAGGGCCGCTCGCATCGGGTCGAGGGGGTCTATCCGCTGGAGATCCAGCCCCTGGCCGAACAGGTCAACCGGCTGCTGACCCACAATCAGGAGACGGTGGAGCGCCAACGCACCCACGTCGGCAATCTGGCCCATGCGTTGAAGACGCCGCTGGCGGTCATGCTGGCCGAGGCGGGCGCCAATACGGGCGTTCTGCCCGACATGGTGCGCAAGCAGACCAAGGTCATGCAGGATCAGGTGGACCACCATCTGCGCCGCGCCCGCGCCGCCGCCCGCGCCGCCCACGGTCTGGGCGAGACCACGCCGGTGGGCGAGGTTCTGGACGAACTGGCGGTCATGCTGGAGCGGGTGTTCGAGACCAAGGGGGTCGAGATCGACTGGCGCGCGCCGGACGACCTGGCCTTCCTGGGCGAGCGTCAGGACCTGCAGGAGATCTTCGGCAACCTGATCGAGAACGCCGCCAAGTGGTGCAAGCGCCGGGTGCGGATTTCGGCCGGGGCCTCGCTGCCCGGACAGATGGTGGCGGTGGTCGAGGACGACGGCCCCGGCCTGCCCGCCGACCAGCGCGACGCCGCCCTGAAACGCGGCACGCGCATGGACGAGGACACGCCGGGGACGGGTCTGGGCCTGTCCATCGTCGAGGACCTGACGCGGGCCTACGGGGGACGCGTGACCCTGGCCGACAGCGACATGGGCGGGCTGAAGGTGCTGCTGGAGCTGCCGGCGGCGGAGGGGTGAAGGCGAGGACCGGCGGCAAGCGGACGCCTCAAACGTCAGCCAGGGGTGGTTAGCCGACCCTAGGATCGGGTGCAGAGCGTTTCAGCCCAATGTGCAGGAGCGATAGCATGATCGCGATCCCAAAGGACGCGGCAGCCAGCAGCGTCAGGTCGGGACGTGCGCGGCTAAACAGCATTGCAACCCCAAACTCACAAAACAGCACTGCTCTGACGAACAGCAGCGATTTGTCGCCAGCGCGTGAGCCGAATAGCCCCCACTGCGGATCGTTCAGCCTAGGCCGCTTGGCCCGAAATGGCTGGTCGCCATGCATTTCTCTGTTGGCGGCTTCGATCCCACGGTGACACCGAGGGTCAAAAAGCATTCGGAGAAACAGGACCAAAAGTGCAGCCGCACAGACGTAAGTTATGGGCCCCACAAAGGAGCCGACAGGCGGAAATATGACCCCAAGGGCAACGGTTACGCCGCCCACCACAGCTACAATCAGGGCTGGAAAATACAGCACGTGCCTGCTCATACGGAACTCTAGTGTCGCATGATGGATGTCCGCAACGGGTCGAAAGCGGAGATCCCCAGAGCGACGTTTTCTTTTCTTTCGTCATCCTCCGACGAGCCGCCTTGGCGGCGCAGACCGGGGGACCCAGCGGCGCCCAAGGCGATCTGTCGATCATCGTCTGCGCGACAGGTTCGCGCTCTCGCGCGCCGCTGGGTCCCCCGGTCTCGCTGCGCTCGCCGGAGGAGGACGAAAGCCCAAGCGCGCTCCGACGTCCGATACGGGTCGATTTCGGTCTTGAGCTTCTTCGACGTGACGTTGGCGCTCGGGCCGGCGGTCGGCGCCAGTGTCCGCAATGGATCGTTTTGTGACGCAGGAGGCCAAGGCGTGCGCCTGGGCTGGGACGCGGCGGAGTCTGTTTCAGGCCGCCTGCGGCTGAACCCGCTGGGCGGGCGCGCCGAGCGGAGCCATGGCGCCTTCGGGGGCGCGCAGGGGGAGGTCGAACCAGACGGTGGTGCCGTGGCCGGGTTCGCTCTCGATGGTCATGCGGCCGCGATGCAGTTCGATCAGAGACTTGGTCAGGGCCAGGCCGAGGCCGGTGCCTTGCGTGGTCTTGGAGTGCTGGCCCTCGACCTGTTCGAAGGGCTGGGCCAGGCGCTCCAGGTCGGCGGCGGCGATGCCGATGCCGGTGTCGGTCACCGAGACGCGGACATGGTCGGCGTCATGGGCCGCGACGGTGACGGTGACGGCGCCGCCCTCGGGCGTGAACTTCACCGCGTTGGAGATGAGGTTCAGCATCACCTGCTTCAGCCCGCGATGGTCGGCCTCGACCTGCAGGGCTTCGGGCGCGACCAGGCCGAGGGTCAGGCCGGCCTCCATGGCCTTGCCGCGCATCAGGCGGATGGCGTCGTTGCACAGGCCGTTCAGCGATACGGCCTCGTAGTGCAGGGTCAGCTTGCCGGCCTCGATCTTGGCCATGTCCAGGATGTCGTTGATCAGGCTGAGCAGGTGCTGGCCCGACTGATGGATGTCGGCGGCGTAGCCCTTGTAGCGGCGGTCGCCCAGAGGGCCGAACATTTCGCCGGCCATGATTTCCGAGAAGCCGTTGATGGCGTTCAGCGGGGTGCGCAGTTCATGGCTCATATTGGCCAGGAACTCGGACTTGGCCTGGTTGGCGGCCTCGGCGCGGGTCATGGCGACTTCATACTTGCGGGCCAGCAGCTGCAGCTTGACCTCGCGGTCCTCCAGTTCGACGACCATGGCGCGCAGTTCGTCGGCGGCGCGGCGGCGCGCGGCCTCC
>JALAGW010000376.1 GCA_022712235.1 Brevundimonas sp.
CTTCACCCGCGTCCTGCGCCGCACCGAGGACGGCTGGCGCATCGTCCACGATCAACTGGCCTGGGGCGCCGACGCCTGACCGGCGCTTAAAGCGCGGCGCGCACGCTGTCCGGCCCCTTCAGCGGGGTTTCGCCAAGGAAGACCAGCAGGGGCTCGTCCTGGACATAGGTGGCCATGACCGCCTCGCCGTCGCCCGAGGACCAGGCCTCGGCGGCGGCGTCCAGGGTGTTGCTGACCGCGTCGAAGGTCTCGGCCGTGGTCGGCACCACGACCGGCGGGGCCAGCGGCGCGGGCGCCTCGCTCCGGGCGGTGCGGATGACTTCGTCGCCGCCGCCCTGCATGCCGACGCTCTGGGCGCAGGCGGACGAGCCGGTCGCCAGGACGACAGAAAGAGCGAGGGCGGCGAGAGAGCGGACGCGGATCATCAGCCCTTCTAGGCCGGAACAGCAGCCAATCTCAACGCGAAGGCGGCGTTTCGCCGTTCAGGGCCGCCATGCGATCCTCGGCAGGATCGTCCAACAGGCCGGGTTCCGGGGCGACGATGGTCTCGGCCGTGCGGCTGGCCCGGCGCACCTTGAGCACAGCGCCCGCGGCGAAGACGGCCACAGCGACCCAGATGAAGACGAAGGAGGCGATGCGCAGCGGCCCCAGGGCCTCGCCCTGGAGCGCGCCGATGATGAAGACGATGGTCGGGGCCAGGAACTGCAGGAAGCCCATGCTGGACAGGGGCATGCGCCGCGCCGCCCAGGCGAAGAGGGCGAGCGGAATAACCGTGGCCGGACCGGCGAACAGCAGCCAGAAGGTGGCGACGGGCGAGGCGGTGAAATGCCCCTGCCCCGTCGCCTCGATGAAGATGACCCAGGCCAGACCGGGCGCGGCCAGCAGCAGGCATTCCATGAAGAGGCCGGTCTGGGCCTCGACCGAGACGCGCTTTCTGATGATGCCGTAGGCCGCGAAGGTCAGGGCCAGGATGATGGACACCCAGGGCGCATGCCCCAGGGCCAGGGTCTGCAGCACCACGCCGACGGCGGCGAGGATCATGGCGATCTTGCCCGCCCAGTCGATCCGCTCACGGAACAACCAGGCGCCCGCCGCCATGTTCAGCAGGGGATTGAGATAGTAGCCGAGCGAGGCGTCCAGGGTCCGCCCGTTGTTCACCGCCACCACATAGGTGGTCCAGTTGGTGGCGATCAGCACCGCCGACAGGGCCAGCCAGCCGAGCACCTTGGGCTGACGCAAGACGGCGACGACCTGCGGCCACTGGCGCGCGAGCAGCACCAGCAGCAGGGCCCACAGCAGGCCCCAGACGGCGCGGTGGCCCATGATCTCCCAGGCGTCGGCGCCCTGATGCGCCATCTGCTGGAAGACCAGGGGGATGAAGCCCCACAACAGGTAGCAGCCCACCCCCGCCATCAGGGCGGCGCGGGCTTCGGACGAGGTCGCAGAGGGGGACGCGGTCACTGGCGGACGCCTTGAAAAGCGTCATCCCGGACGATCCGAAGGATCGATCCGGGACCGCATCAAACGGCGACGTTCGTGGCGGTCCCGGCTCCGCGCTTCGCTACGGCCGGGATGACGGCAAGCATTTAGACAGTCAGGCTGCGATAGCCGCTGGACGGGGTAATGACGCCGGTTTCGTCCAGCAGCTGGGCGATCTGGACGGCGTTCAGGGCCGCGCCCTTGCGCAAGTTGTCCGACACCACCCAGAAGGACAGGCCGTTCTCGACGGTCGGGTCCTTGCGGATGCGGCTGACATAGACGGCGTGCTCGCCGGCGGCGTCGATGGGAGTGATGTAGCCGTCGTGCTCCAGCTTATCGACGACCAGGACGCCCGGCGCCTCGCGCAGGATCTCGCGGGCCTCGTCCGGCTCGATCGGACGATCGAACTCGACGGTCACGGCCTCAGAGTGGCCGACGAAGACCGGCACGCGGACGCAGGTGACGGTCAGCTTGATCGACGGGTCGATCATCTTGTGCGTCTCGTTCCACATCTTGGCTTCTTCGTCGGTGTAGCCGTCGTCGTTGAACGACCCGATGTAGGGGATGACGTTGAAGGCGATCTGCTTGGGGAACTTCTTCGGCGTGGCGTCGCCCAGGCCATAGATGGCCTTGGTCTGGTTCCACAGCTCGTCCATGCCTTCCTTGCCGGCGCCGGACACCGACTGATAGGTCGAGACCACGACCCGCTTGGCCTTGGCCGCATCATGCAGGGGCTTCAGCGCCACGACCAGTTGCGCGGTCGAGCAGTTGGGGTTGGCGATGATGTTCTTCTTCTTCGCGTCCTTGACCGCGTCCGGGTTCACCTCCGGCACGATCAGCGGCACGTCCGGGTCCATGCGGAAGGCCGAGGAGTTGTCGATGACGATGGGACCGGCCTTGCCGATCTTTTCCGACCAGGCCTTGGACACCGAGCCGCCGGCGCTCATCAGCACCACGTCCACGGTCGAGAAGTCGAACTGTTCCAGGTCCTCGCACTTCAGCGTCTTGTCGCCGAAGGCCACCTCGACGCCCTTGGATTTTCGCGAGGCGATCGCATGCATTTTATCGACCGGGAAGTTCAGTTCCTCGATGATGTTCAGCATTTCCCGGCCGACATTGCCGGTGGCGCCAACGATGGCGACGCGATAGCCCATGATGAAAATATCCTTGTAAGGGCGTTGGGGAGAAAAGCGGTTCTGCATTTGGGTCTTTCGCGGGCGCGAAGCAACCGATTTTCACCAAATTCCTGCATCCAAAGGCACGAATCCGCTCCGCCTTTCCTGATCGGCCCCTTGGGGCTATGCCGCTGACCATGACCTCCCGCATCCGCAACGCCTACGACATCCGCGTCGAAGAGGGCGTCATCGCCCCTGATCCGCAGCAACTGGACCTCCTGGCCGCGCTGGAACGGCTGGAGGCGGACCTGTCGAAGAAGGGCCTGTTCGGCCGCCCGCCCGAGGTCAGGGGCATCTACATCTGGGGACCGCCGGGGCGCGGCAAGTCCATGCTGATGGACCTCTTCTATTCGGCCACGCCCGAGCAGAAGAAGGTCCGCGCCCACTTCCACGCCTTCATGGCCCGCATCCACGACTTGGTGAAACAGTGGCGGGACGGCGACGCCCGCACCCGCAAGGCCGTGTTCGGGACCAGCAAGGGCGACGACCCCATTCCGCCGATTGCGGCCCTGATCGCCTCGGAAGCCCGGCTGCTGTGCTTTGACGAGCTGCAGGTCACCGACATCGCCGACGCCATGATCCTGGGCCGGCTGTTCGAGGCCCTGTTCGAGAAGCGGGTGGTTCTGGCCGTCACCTCGAACCGCGCGCCGGAGGACCTCTACAAGAACGGCATCAACCGCCAGCTCTTCCTGCCCTTCATCGACATCCTGCGCGAGCGCTGCGAGGTGGTGGAGACGGCGGGCGCGCGGGATTTCCGTCTGGATCGCATGGCGGGGGCCAAGGTCTGGTTCTCGCCTCTGGACGATGCAGCGCGCTCGGGCTTCGAGACCCTGTGGTCGGACCTCAGGGGCGGCGAGCCGGAGGAGCCCGTCGCCCTGCCCGTCCTGGGCCGTCAGGTCCGGGTGCAGCGCACGGTCGGCGGCATGGCGCGGGCGACCTTCACCGAGCTGTGCGGCTCGCCGCTGGGACCGCAGGACTATCTGGCCATCGCCCGGCGCTTTCACACCCTCTTCCTGGCCGACGTGCCGACCCTGAGCCCCGCCAATCACCATGAGGCGCGGCGTCTGGTGACCCTGATCGACGCCCTCTACGAGGCCAGGACCCGACTGGTGGTTCTGGCCGAGGCCGAGCCGGAGAGACTCTACGCCGAGGGCGTCGGGGCGTTCGAGTTCGAGCGCACGGTGTCGCGCCTGAACGAAATGCGCAGCGCGTCGTGGCTGGAGCAGAGGGGCGACGAGGACGAGCCAGAAGAGGCGGCGGTTCACGCCTGAACCTTGCCCCGTCATCCCGGCCGCAGCGCAGCGGAGAGCCGGGACCGCAGAGGGCGCAGTCTCTGGGGCTTGGGCGGCTGACGTCGGTATTTCCTGCGGTCCCGGATAGCGGCTGCGCCGCTTCCGGGATGACAATAGGGGGCGGAGGGCCACGCGCATGAAAAAGGGGCCGCGCCTTCCAGCACGGCCCCTTTTCATTCTTCAGACGCCCAAGCGCTCAAGCAGCGAGCCGCCGCGCGGCTCGCGTTAGCGCCCTTCTCGCTGGCTTAGGCCAGCGAAGGTTCGATGTCCTTACAGGCCTGGATCAGGCCGTTCACCGACTCGACCGACTTGGCGAACATGGCCTTCTCGTCGTCGTTGGTGGTGAACTCGACGATCTTCTCGACGCCGGCGGCGCCGATCAGGGCCGGGACGCCGACATAGAGGTCCGACAGGCCGTACTCGCCCGACAGCCAGACGGCGCAGGGCAGGACGCGCTTCTGGTCGAGCAGATAGGACTTGGCCATGGCGATGGCGGATTCAGCCGGAGCGTAGAAGGCCGAGCCGGTCTTCAGCAGGGCCACGATCTCGCCGCCGCCCTTGCGGGTGCGCTCGACGATGGCGTCCAGGTCGGCCTGCGACAGGAAGCCGGCGGCGACGGCGTCGGGCAGCGACAGGCCGCCGACGGTCGAGTGACGCACCATCGGCACCATGTCGTCGCCGTGACCGCCCAGGGTCCAGGCGTGGATGTCCTGCACCGACACGCCGGTCTTTTCAGCCAGGAAGTAGGCGAAGCGCGCCGAGTCCAGAACGCCGGCCATGCCGACGACCTTCTCCTTGGGCAGGCCCGAGAACTTCTGCAGGGCCCAGACCATGGCGTCGAGCGGGTTGGTGATGCAGATGACGAAGGCGTTGGGGGCGTGTTGCTTGATGCCCTCGCCGACGGCCTTCATGACTTTCAGGTTGATGCCGATCAGGTCGTCGCGGCTCATGCCCGGCTTGCGCGGCACGCCGGCGGTGACGATGCAGACGTCGGCGCCGGCGATGTCGGCGTAGTCGTTGGCGCCCTTCAGGGCCACATCCTGACCGAAGACGGCCGAGGCCTCGGCGATGTCGAGGGCTTTGCCTTGCGGCGTGCCTTCGGCGATGTCGAACAGGATGACGTCGCCCAGCGCTTCGCGCGCGGCCACGTGGGCCAGGGTTCCGCCGATCATTCCGGCGCCGATAAGGGCGATCTTCGCGCGAGCCATACAGGTCTCTCCAGTCGATGTTGCGTGTGCGAAACGGTACTCGATGGCGGGCGGTCTAGACCCGCAAGGGAGCGGGAGCAAGCGCCGGGCGTTGCGCCTTTGGTCGGCCCCTGCGAGGGTCGCCGCATCCAGAGGGGCATGATGACCGCCACGGAAGACGATCGACAGTATGAGGCGCGGGTCCTGGCGGAAGCCGAGGTCTGGCGCGAACGCCAGCTGCGCCGTCCTGGCCTGTGGGACATGACCACGCGGGCGACGCAGGACCGGATCAACAGGATCATTCCCGAGCGGGTGCATCAGATCGTCACCTCCGGCGTGGAGCTGACCACGCGGGGCATCATGGCCGGGGCCGAATGGACCACGGCCAAGCCCCTGCTGCACGGCGACCTGAGGACGCGCGAAGACCTGATCCGCACCCGCATCGACCTCTATCGCACCACGGCCAGCGCCGAGGGCGGGGTGGCGGGGGCCGGCGGCTTCCTGCTGGCGGCGGCGGACTTCCCGGCCCTGCTGGCCATCAAGGTCAAGCTGCTGACCGAGATCGGCGCCCTCTATGGTCATTCGGGCAAGAGCCTGGCCGAGCGGCTCTATCTGCTGCGCATCTTCCAGCTGGCCTTTTCCAGCGCCCGGCATCGGCCCGAGGCCCTGGCGGCGCTGGAGGCGGCTGGGCGCGGCCTGCACCAGCCCGAGCGCATTCAGGACTTCGACTGGCGCAAGTTCCAGCTGGAGTATCGCGACTACATCGACCTGGCCAAGCTGGCCCAGCTGATCCCGGTGATCGGGGCGCCGGTCGGGGCCGTGGTCAACTGGCGGCTGACCACCCGGCTGGCGACGACGGCGATGAACGCCTATCGCCTGCGCTGGTTCGAGGACGAGCATCTGACATGACTGAATTCACCGCCGACCCCGCCTTCGAGGCCGGGTCCGTCTTCGCCGTCGACTGGCCCCTGTGCCAGGTGCGGCTGCAGGACGACGCCCGCTTTCCCTGGCTGATCCTGTTGCCCCGCGTCGAGGGGGCGGTCGAACTGGACGACCTGACGGTCGAACAGCGCACGGTCCTTATGGAAGAGGTGGTGCGAGCCGGAGAAGTGGTGCGCGCCCTCGCCGACGCGGCCGGGCGACCGGTCGACTAGCTGAACACGGCGGCCCTGGGCAATGTCACCCGCCAGCTTCACATCCATGTCGTCGGGCGCCGCCGCGATGACGGCCTGTGGCCCGACCCGATCTGGGGCCGTCCGGGAGCGAGGCGTCTTTTCGAGGCCGATCGCGAGCTCTTGTTGCGAGCGATTCGCGAGGCCTGATCAGGAAATTGCGATCAGCGCCGCTTATCCGGCCCGGTTCGTTGACACCCGGCCTTTGCGGTCACTAAAGCCTATCGCACTGCAACCGGACCTGTTTTTCCACAGGTTTTTTGAGAACCATTCGCATGTCGAACCTTCCCCAGGGTGCGGGCGACCCCACTGGCCGCTACGTCCGCCATCCCAATGGCCATGTGGCGCCGATGTCGCCCTTCACCGACGTCTGGCGGTGGCACATCACCATGACGGCCTCCATCCTGTTCCGCGTCACCATCGGCGCGGCCACGGTCGGCGCCGTGATGTTGCTGGCCTGGGTCGCTGCGGTCGCATCGGGCCCCGAGGCCTACGCCAAAATTCTGGCCTGCTCGGCCTCGCCCTTCGGCCTCTTCATCTGGTTCGGCCTGTCGCTGGTGGTCTTCTCCTTCCTGCTGAACGGCGCCCGTCACCTGATCAACGACGCCGGCAAGGGCCTTGATCTGAAGTCCGCCAATCTGATGGCCAACATCGCCGTCTGGGGCCCTCTGGTCCTGACCGTGCTGTTCTGGGTCGTCCTGTTCGCCGCCGGAAAGGTTTCGCTGTGAGCGCCGCCCCCAAGTTCAAGAACCATGTGAAGATCTCCGAGCGCCACGGCGCCGGCGAGTGGAAGATCGAAAAGCTGGCCCTGCTGGCCCTGATGCCGCTGGGCCTGTGGGTCCTGTCGTCGGGCTTCACCCTGGCGGGCGCCGGTTATGAGGCCGTCATCGCCTGGTTCGGCAACACCCTGAACGCCGGCCTGCTGGCCGTGACGGCTCTCGTCTTCTTCCTGTTCGCCAGCCTGGCCTGGAAGGTGATCATCGAGGACTACGTCCCGACGCCCTCGGCCCGGACGACCCTGATCAACCTGTCGAACCTCGTCTTCCTCGTGCTGGCCGCCGCCAGCATCTTCTTCATCGTGCGTGTGGCGATGGGCTCCGCCCCGCTGCCCGCCGGAGTCGGATCCCGTCATGGCTGCTGACGAGCTTCTCGATCACGAATACGACGTCGTCGTCGTCGGCGCGGGCGGTTCGGGCCTGCGCGCGGCCCTCGGCGCCGCCCAGCAGGGCCTGAAGGTCGCCTGCGTCACCAAGGTCTTCCCCACGCGCTCGCACACCGTCGCGGCCCAGGGCGGCATCTCCGCCTCGCTCGGCAACATGGGCGAGGACAGCTGGCAGTGGCACATGTACGACACCGTCAAGGGGTCGGACTGGCTGGGCGACCAGGACGCCATCGAATACCTGGTCCGCAACGCGCCCAAGGCCGTTTACGAGCTGGAACACTGGGGCGTGCCCTTCTCGCGCACCGAAGAAGGCAAGATCTACCAGCGCGCCTTCGGCGGCATGACCCGCAACTTCGGCGAAGGCCCGGTGCAGCGCACCTGCGCCGCCGCCGACCGCACCGGCCACGCCATCCTGCACACCCTGTACGGCCAGTCGGTCCGTCGTGAAGTGAAGTTCTTCGTCGAATACTTCGCCCTGGACCTGATCATGCAGGACGGCGCCTGCACCGGCGTCACCGCGCTTCAGCTCGACACCGGCCAGATGCACCAGTTCCGCGCCAAGATGGTGGTGCTGGCGACCGGCGGTTACGGCCGCGCCTACTTCTCGGCCACCTCGGCTCACACCTGCACCGGCGACGGCAACGCCATGGTGCTGCGCGCCGGCCTGCCGCTGCAGGACATGGAGTTCGTGCAGTTCCACCCGACCGGCATCTATGGCGCCGGCTGCCTCATCACCGAGGGCGCCCGCGGTGAAGGCGGCTATCTGACCAACTCGGAAGGCGAACGCTTCATGGAGCGCTATGCGCCGACCGTGAAGGACCTGGCCCCGCGCGACATGGTTTCGCGCTCCATGACCATCGAAATCCGCGAAGGCCGCGGCGTGGGTCCGAACAAGGACCACATCTTCCTGCACCTGGACCACCTGGATCCCAAGATCCTGCACGCGCGCCTGCCGGGCATCTCGGAATCGGCCAAGATCTTCGCCGGCGTCGCCGTGACCAAGGAGCCGATCCCGGTCCTGCCGACCGTCCACTACAATATGGGCGGCATCCCGACCAATTACTGGGGCGAAGCGCTGAACCCGACGCCGGAAGACCCCGACCGCGTGCAGCCGGGCCTGATGGCGGTCGGCGAAGCCGGCTGCGCCTCGGTGCAC
>JALAGW010000377.1 GCA_022712235.1 Brevundimonas sp.
CGCTGCTGCTCCGGCTGCTGACGCCGCCGCTGCTCCGGCTGCTCCGGCTGCCGCTCACTAAGACTTACGTCTTGGATCGCGGCCTTCGGGTCGCGATGCGGAAAGGGGTCGTCTTCGGACGGCCCCTTTTTTCGTGCGCGCTATCCAGCGGGGATCAGGGCCGCTAAAGCCCGCCCATGTCCGATGACCTGCCCGACGCCGCCGACAAAGACGCCTCGCCGCAACTCGTCTGGGCCGATGACGGCTCCCCCCGCTCGGGTCGATTCGGCGACGTCTATTTCTCCAAGGACGATGGCCTGGCCGAAACGCGCGCCGTCTTCCTGGACGGCTGCGGCCTGCCCGACGCCTGGGTCGGCCGCGCCGACTTCACCGTCGCCGAACTTGGCTTCGGCACGGGACTGAACATCGTGGCCCTGCTGGACCTGTGGCGCCGCACCCGGCCCGAGAACGGCCGCCTGCACATCTTCTCCATCGAGGGCTTCCCCCTGACCCGCGACGAGGCCGCTCGCGCCCTGTCCGCCTGGCCCGAACTGGCCGAGACTGCGAACGCCGTCCTCGCCGTCTGGCCCGCCGGAACGCCCGGCTTCCACCGCCTGGTCCTGCCGCAGTGGAACGCGACCATCGACCTGGCCGTCGGTGACGCCGCATGGGCCCTTGAACAGTGGTCCGGATCGGCGGACGCTTGGTTCCTCGATGGCTTCTCGCCGGCCCTCAACCCCGGCATGTGGTCGCCGGAGGTCATGGCCCTGATCGCCGCCCGCTCCGCCCCCGGCGCGCGAGTCGCCACCTTCACCGTCGCGGGTGCCGTGCGACGCGGCCTGGCCGAGCATGGCTTCGTCGTCGAGAAGAAGCCCGGCCATGGCAGAAAGCGCGAACGGCTGGAGGCCCATCTGCCCTCGCCTGCGCCCCCGGCGAAGTCGCCCCCCCATATCGCCGTCATCGGCGCTGGAATCGCCGGAGCCTCGGTGACGCGCGCCCTGATCGCCAGCGGCGCGCGCGTCACCGTCATAGAGGCCGAACACCCCGGCGCGGGCGGCGCGGGCTTTCCCGCCGCGCTGGTGACGCCGCGTCTCGACGCCGGCGACGCCCTGATCGCCGGCTTTCACGCCCAGGCGCTTGAGCGAGCCGGCGCCCTCTATCGCGCTCTGCCTGACGCCGTGATCGCCGAAGGGGTCTTGCAGCTGGAACAGGCGCCGCGCGACGCTGTCCGGTTCGACAAGATCGCTGCTCAGGCTCTTTGGCCGGCCGGAAGCATGATGCGCCTCGACGCCGCCGCCTGCGCCGCCTGCCTCGGACGCCCCCTCCACAGCGGCGGCCTGCTGATGCAGGGCGCTTTCGCCCTGCGCCCGTCGAAAGTGCTCGAGCCCTGGCTATCGGGCGCCGAGCGTCTGACCGCCGCCGTGGCCGCTCTTCGGCCCGAGGGCCAGACCTGGATCTTGCTCGACGCTGGCGGCGCAGTCCTGCTCAAGGCCGATGCCGTGGTCCTGACTGCCGGCTGGGGAACCGCCGACCTGACGCCTGATCCGCCCCTGGCGCCTGTCGCCGGCCAGGCCGACTGGGTCGAAGGTCCGACGACTCGCCCTGTCGCCTGGGGCGGCTACGCCGTGCCGACGGGCGACGGCCTGTTATACGGGGCGACCCACGACCGGGGCCTGACGGACACCCTTCCCACGGCAGACGCTTCGGCGCGCAATCTCGCGACCCTGCGCGCAATCCTGCCGTCGCTTTCGACCGAAGTAGAGGCAGCCCCCGCTTCGTCGCATTCCCGCAAGGCCGTCAGAGCCACGACGCCGGATCGCTTGCCCGTCGTCGGCGCCCTGGACGCGGGCCTTCATGTCCTGACCGGCTTGGGGTCCCGCGGCTTCTGCGTCGCCCCCCTACTCGGCGAGCATCTGGCGGCGCGCATCATGAACCAGCCGTCCCCCCTGCCAAACACGGCGGCCGAGCGCCTCGCGCCCAGCCGATTTCGATCGCAGTGAGGCAACCCGTACGCCGCTTCGCGCGCTTAGACAGCCAAGGTTCATCCTTTCGGCTGTAGGGAACCGCAGAGCTTTCCAAGGAGCCTCCCATGCCACGCCTCTCCTCCTGCCTGCTAACCCTCGCCGCTGGCCTGGCCGCCCTGGCCGGCTGCGCCGCGCCTCCCTCGAACCCGGCCGCCGCCCCGACCTCGACGGCCGAACGTCAGTGCCTGTTCCAGAATGACGTCGAGAGCTTCCGGGTTCGTTCGTCGGACCAGACAGTGTTCGTGCGCGGCATCGGCAAGGCCGTGTTCGAACTTCAGGTTTCCGGCGCCTGCCGCGACATGGACCACGCCATGGGCATGGCCTTCTGGCCGCAACGCGGACTGGATCGCCTCTGCACCGGCGACACGACCCAGATCATGTTCTCGGGCGGGACCCCGCCCGCGACGCCCTGCCGTGCGCGCATCGTCAAAAAGCTGTCCGAAGCCGAGATCGCCGCCCTACCGGACCGGGACCGCCCCTAAGCCGAAGGGCCGCAGGATTACTTCGCGGTAATCCTGTCGTGCGAGGTTTGAGAACGGCTCGCTGAAACGCTATCAAGCCTAGCCTGTTCATAACTGCGTTCCGGCGTCGGACAGAAGGTTCGCGCCCCAGCCCCGACCCTTTCAAGGATCCTCGCACGTGGCGAAAACCCTTCGTACCCCGACCCTGCTTCTGGCGGCGGCCGCCGCTCTCACCCTGGCCGCCTGCGGCGGGCACGACGAAAAGTCCAAGGCCGGCGAAAAGCCGGGCGCTTCGCGCCAGACCGTCAGCGTGGCCACATCGATCGAACAGGCCCTGCCGCGCGTCATCGTGGCCTCTGGAACGGTCTCGGCCTGGGAGGAAGTCCCGGTCGGCGCGGAGACCGGCGGCCTGACCGCCGTCGGCGTCTATGTCGATGAAGGCTCCTACGTCCGGCAGGGACAGACCCTGGTCAAGTTGAACGACGCCCTGCTTCAGGCCCAGTTGCGCCAGCAGCAGGCGGGGGTTCAGACCGCCGAGGCCAACGCCGCTCGTGACGACGCCGCCCTGGCCCGCGCCCAGGAACTGAAGACGCGCGGCTTCCTCAGCCAGGCCTCGCTGGACACGGCCCTGGCCAACCAACGCGCCTCCGCCGCCAACCTGGCCTCGGCCCAGGCCTCGCTGTCGGAAACCCGCACCCGCCTGGCGCAAAGCGAGATCAAGGCGCCGGTC
>JALAGW010000378.1 GCA_022712235.1 Brevundimonas sp.
ATCAGGGCCTGCGCTTCGCCATCCGCGAAGGCGGCCGCACCGTCGGCGCCGGCGTCGTCGCCAAGATCGTCGAGTAATCGATGGATGCGGGTCTTCGGACCCGAACAGTAGGCGTACCGGCCTCTCCTCGGAGCGGCTGCAGTATCGAGTAACAGAGCGGCCTCCCGGAGCCATCCGGGGGGCCGTTTTGCCGTCGGGCCGAAAGGCGTGTTCGTCCTGTTGAGACAGGTCAAGGCTGGGCGGCGGAGCCTGGGTCATGGGTCGTTCACCATGGCTCTCAACCGTGTCGAAACGGGCCAGGGCTAGAAGCGCGGGGCGGAATGGAAATTGCTGTCCGTTTCGCGCAAAGGGGAATTTATGGCTGGCGCACTGACTGTTGATATTCGCGATCTCGCAAGCCTGACGGCGGGCGAGCGCGCGCAATGGTCAGCCTGGGTGGCGGCCGATCCGGATCTGGCCAGCCCCTATTTCCGGGTGGAGTTCGCCGAGATCGCGGCGAGGATCAGCCCCGGCTGCGCCTTGGCCGTCTTCAAGCGGGACGGAGAGGTGGTCGGCTACTTCCCTCATCAGAAACGCGGGGCGTCCATTCTGCCGATCGCGGCGCCGATGAACGACTACCACGGGGTCATCGGTCCCGCTGAGCTTCGGCCGTCGCTGGTCGAAACGACGGATCTGCTGGGCGCGGCGCGCTTCAGCGTCAACGGCTGGGTGGGACGTGAGCCGGATCGGCTTCCGAACGAGAGCTTCCGCACCGCCATCTGCGACCAGGGCGGCTATGAGGCCTGGTATGCGGCGCGCCGCAAGGCCTTCGGCAAATACTTCAAGGACAAGGAACGCGCCCGCCGCAGCATGGCGACCGAGTTCGGCGAGGTCGAGATCCTGATCGGCCAGCGCGACCCGGCCCTGCTGGATGAGTTGATCGAGCTGAAGCGCGAGCAATACCGGCGCACCCGCCGCCACGACATCTTCGCCTGCGGCTGGACCCGTGATCTGCTGCACGCCCTGATGGCCCACGACGGCGCCGACTTCGGCGCGTCTCTGGCCGTTCTGCGTGTCGGCGGCCAGGTGGCCGCGCTGGAGTATTCGCTGCACGCCGGTCGGCGCTACCACTTCTGGTTCCCGGCCTATGTGCCAGCGCTGGCGCGCTGTTCGCCGGGCATCCTGCTGAGCATGGAGACGATCCGGCTGGGCTCGGAGCAGGGCTTCCGCGAGTTCGACTATGGTTTCGGCGGCGAGGCCTACAAGCGCTACTTCTGCGACACGGTGCAGCCGGTCGTCGAGGCGACGATCCTGCGGCCGGGCTTGAGCGCGGCTCTGGGCCAGGCGGGGGCCTCGCTGCTGTCCCTGGCGGGCGCGGATCGCGGTCGCCGCATCGGCCAGAGCGTGCGGCGGCGCTGGAACGCCATCGAAGCCTGCGAGGTGACGACCTCCGGTCGTCTGCGCGGCGCCGCCCAGGCCGCCGGGGCGGCATTGTCCAAGGTCGCCAGCCGTGGGAAAATCTCATGATGAAAAAGGATCAGTCGATGTCTGACCGTCGCACCCGCTATCCGGGCCCCATCGCGCAGGCCGGCGTCATCGCGCATGACCTGATCGCCCAGGGTTTCGCCGAGGACGCCGCACTGGCGGCCCTGCTGGATCGCTATCCGGCCGAATTGTTCGACATCAACCTGTACGACTACGACGACGAAGGTCAGGTCTCGCTGCGGACCGGGGCGCGCGGGCGGCTGGACGGGGCGCAGCTTCTGGAGGCGATCCAGCAGGGCAGGCTGTGGGTCAATCTGCGCGACGTGGAGACCGGCTGGCCTGAGCTGTGGGCCGCGGCCATGGCCGAGTTCAAGAAGGTCGAGGCGGCCTATCCCGGCTTGAAGGCGGTCAAGAACGCTGGCCAGTTGATCCTGTCGTCGCCCAAGGCGCGGGTGCCCTATCATTTCGACGCTGCGGGTGTGGTGCTGTTCCACCTGCGCGGCCGCAAGCGGATCTTCGTCTATCCGGGCGACGAGGGCCATTTGCCCGAGCGCAACATGGAACAGGTCGTGGCGCGTCAGACGACCGAGGAACTGCCCTATACCCTGGCCTTCGAGGATGACGCTCATGTGGTGGACCTGGAGCCGGGGCAGGCGCTGACCTGGCCGCTGTATGCGCCGCACCGGGTCGAAAATCTGGACCGGTTCTGTGTCTCGCTGTCGATGGACTTCCAGACCTGGCCGTCACGATTCCGCAACGGGGCGCTCTACACCAACGCCGTGATGCGCAGCCGGGGCGGTTCGCCGCGCTTTACGGATCAGATGGGGCAGGGCGCGCTGGCGGCGCGCTGGGCGGCGTCCCTGGCTCTGCGTCGCATGGGGGCGCTCAAGAGCAAGATCGCCCACTTCGAGCGCCAGTTCGAACCTGAGGTCGGCGCAACGGACGGGGCAGGCGCGCTGAAGGCCTGAGCGGCGGAAGGTCGTTTCTTACAACGACTTCATGACCTCGATTTAAAATGACTTGGGCGGCGGGCGCGGCCAGTTTCATCTCACATCTGGAGAGGGACACCGCCATGAAGATCGCCGTTTACGCCGCCGCCTCAGCCGCCGTTCTGACCGCGCTGGCCGCCGCACAGCCCGCCGCCGCGCAGGAGGCCGAGATCCGCAATGCGGTGGCGCGCGTTGTCGTCATCCCCGAGGACCGCGCCGACATCGCCGTCGAGATCACGCCGGGCTCGGCCGACCTGCCGCAACTGACGGTCGAGCGTCGCGGCGACAAGGTCCGCATCGACGGCGGTCTGGGCCGCCGCCGCAGCATGATGCAGTTCAGCAACGACAGCATCCGCGAGTGCAACAACGGTCGGGCCGACGCCCGTCAGCCAGGCGAGGGCGCGACGGTCGTGCTGGCCGGCAAGGGCCGCATCCGACTGGAGGACGCGCCCCTGGTGGTGCTGCGCACCCCGCGCGACGTGGACGTGGAATCGGGCAGCGGCGTCTATGGCGCGGTGGGCCGTGGCGCGCGCTCGGTGGAACTGGGCGCTGGGGGCTGCGGCAACTGGACCGTGGCCAATGTCGATGGCCGCCTCGACATCGGCGTGGGCGGCTCGGGAACGGTGCGCGCTGGAACCTCGCAGTCTCTGGACGCCTCGGTCGGCGGTTCGGGCTCGATCTTCGCCGGGGCGACCGGCGCCCTGGAAGCCAATGTCGGCGGCTCCGGCAGCATCGCCGTGGCCAGCATCAACGGGCCGGCGGACGTCTCCATCGGCGGGTCGGGCGACGTGACCATTCGAGGCGGTCGCGCCACGAGCATGGACGTGGCCGTGGCGGGTTCGGGCAATGTGCGCTTTGACGGAACCGCCGCCAGTCTGGACGCCTCGATCGCCGGCTCGGGCGATGTGCGGGTGAGCGAAGTGACGGGTGCGGTGTCGCGTTCGATCGTCGGTTCGGGCGAGGTGCGCGTCGGACGCTGATCCGACCCGCCCTGCTACGGAAGAAGGCCCGGGAGCGTGGAACCCCCCGGGCCTTTTTGCTGCGCGGCGTGCGGCGCCTGGGGGGCGCGCACAGAAAAGCCCCGGCGGATTGCTCCGCCGGGGCTCCTTGCTTCGACCGTAGGGTCGAAGATGGTCGGGCGGCTTAGAAGCCAGCCAGGCCCGGCAGGCCGGCCAGGGTGCGACCCAGGTTGGCGCCGGCGCGGTCCAGCGACTGCAGGGTGCCGCCGAAGTTGTACCGAGCGCCGATCATGAAGACGTCAGCGTCGACATCGACGTTGGCGAAGTCGGTCGACACGCGCTGGTACGAGCCGTTGACGCTGAACGGGCTGTTGGCGAACTGGTACTCGGCGCCGGCGCCGTAGGCCCAGACGTCAGCTTCGCCGAGGTCGGCGTCGACGTTGGTGTACGAGACGCCAGCGTTCAGGCGGAACGACGGGTTGACGTAGTAGGCGGCGTCGCCGCCGAAGGTCCAGGCGTCAGCGCCTTCCAGGTCGGTGTAGGAGACCAGGCCCGTCAGGGTCGCCGAGGCGAGGTACTTCTGCACTTCAGCGCCGACCGAGAAGGTCTCGTCGCCGCCCAGGTCCGTGACGCCGACGAAGCCGCCGACGCGCAGGTCCGAACCGAAGGTCTTGCTCAGGTGAGCGGCGGCGGCGGCCGTGGTGTCGTCGCCGAAGTCGCTGTCAGCGTAGTTGACGGCGCCGTTGACGGTCACGGTCCATTCCGGAGCGACCTGGAAGGCGCCGACGCCGTCCAGTTGAGCGCCGTCGGTCTTGAAGCCTTCAGCGTCGGTGTGGACGTAGCCGATGCCGGCCGAGCCGACAGCGTCTTGAGCGAAGGCGGGAGCGGCGATCAGGGTCGCGGCGGCGACGGAGGCGAGGAAGACGGTTTTCATTATGATTATCCTTTTTGTGCGCCGCCGGGTTCGCACCGTGGCGGCAAGGGGAAGATAGGCCCCGCTTTGTCGTTTTGCCGTTACGAACTTGTCATATTCCAGTGGTTTGGGGCCGATGTTGCCGATAGGTGACGCATTGCGGCACGTTTGCGTCGGCACGCGGGGCGGGATTGCGGCGAACCCTTAACCGGGCCGTCATGTCGCCCTGCTTTGGTCTCAGGCGTTAAGCCGAGGGGCGGATCTGGCGGTCCGCGGCCGCATATATAAAGTGCAGGCGAGAGGCGCGCTGACGACGAGGCGGCGAGTCGCAAACCCCCGCTGCGTCTCGGTTTCCGCGCTTGACGAAAAAGGAATCGACGGGCATAAGCACCCTTCTTGTTGGACCGGCTGTGCACTCTCGGGTGCAGACGCGGTTCGCAGGGACGACCTAAGTTACTGTTCTTTGCAGCATTCTTGGGATTTTACGGCCTTCGTGGGGAACTGCGTGGGCCGATCGTTTTTGCGGATTTGCGTTTCCTGGGGGCTTCGCCCCGAGGCTCTGGTCTTTGAAATGGTTCACAGGGACGCGGTTCCGACCGCTTGGGAATAACAACCGATATGGATCAAAGCATCCGCATCAGGCTCAAGGCCTTCGACCATCGCGTCCTCGACTTTTCGACGCGCGAAATCGTCAACACCGCCAAGCGCACCGGGGCGACCGTTCGTGGTCCGATCCCGCTGCCGACCCTGATCGAAAAGTTCACCGTGAACCGCTCGCCGCACGTCGATAAGAAGTCGCGTGAGCAGTTTGAAATCCGCACGCACAAGCGCGTGCTCGACATCATCGACCCCACCCCGCAAACCGTGGACGCGCTCATGAAGCTCGACCTGTCGGCCGGTGTGGACGTCGAGAT
>JALAGW010000379.1 GCA_022712235.1 Brevundimonas sp.
GAGAGGGGCAGGAGAAGGCGCTTAGGGGTTTGCCCGACTCCGCTTCGGGCGTTACAGCCTTCGGCTTCTCCTTAACGAGCGCCCGAAGAGCGCCGCCATGCACGATATCCGAGCCATCCGCGACAATCCGCAAGCCTACGTCGCCGGCTGGTCGTCGCGCGGGGTTGAGGACGCCGCCGAGGTAGTCGCGCGCATTCTGGCGCTGGACGTGGACCTGCGCGCCGCCCAGACGACGGGTCAGGAAGCCCTGGCCAAGCGCAACGCCGCCTCCAAGGCCATCGGCGCCGCCATGGGCAAGAAGGACATGGCCGAGGCCGACCGGCTGAAGGCCGAGGTCGAGACGCTGAAGACCGACATCGCCGAGGCGGGCGAGGCCGAAGCCGCCAAGGGCGCCGAACTGCGTGACCTGCTGGCGGGCCTGAAGAACCTGGCCGCCGACAATGTGCCGGACGGCGAGGACGAGAACGACAACGTCGAGGTCCTGAAGTGGGGCGAGCCCCGCACGACGGGTCCGGCCAAGGATCATGCCGACCTGGGCGAGGGCCTGGGCCTGCTGGACTTTGAAGCCGCGGCCAAGATGTCCGGCTCGCGCTTCGCCGTGCTGAAGGGCCAACTGGCGCGTCTGGAACGCGCCATCGGCCAGTTCATGCTGGATCTGCAGACGGACAAGCACGGGTATCTTGAAGTGAACCCGCCGTTGCTCGTCAAGGACGACGCGATGTTCGGCACGGGACAGTTGCCCAAATTCGAAGAAGATTTGTTCAAAATTCCCGACGTAGATCGCGAACTGTGGAACTCGCTGCTTACCACGGACGCAATTTTCGATGCTGTCTCTGGCGACTGGCATCCGGGCTACGAAGACGCGATCCAGAGTAAGCAGCAGGCTGCAGTTTTTGTGCGCCAACGGTTTGAAGAAGCCATGGCGACGCTTGCCCAAGATGATCGCTTGATGAAGCCGGCTGGGCGCTACCTCATCCCTACCGCTGAAGTCTCGCTGACCAACCTCGTGCGTGAGCAGATCCTGGCCGAGGACGAGGTGGCCGAGCCCATGCGTCTGACGGCGCTGACGCCCTGCTTCCGGGCCGAGGCGGGGTCGGCGGGGCGCGATACGCGCGGTCTGATCCGCCAGCATCAGTTCTCGAAGGTCGAGATGGTTTCCATCTGCCGCCCCGAGGACTCTGAGGCCGAGCACGAGCGCATGACCGGCTGCGCCGAGGCGGTGTTGCAGGCGCTGGAACTGCCCTATCGCAAGGTGCTGCTGTGCAAGGGCGACATGGGTTTCTCGGCGCAGAAGACCTATGATCTCGAGGTCTGGCTGCCTTCGCAGAACACCTATCGCGAGATCAGCTCCTGCTCGAACTGCGGCGATTTCCAGGCCCGGCGCATGGACGCCCGGTTCACGCGCGCGGGCGAGAAGAAGACCGAGTTCCTGCACACCCTGAACGGCTCGGGTCTGGCGGTCGGCCGCACCCTGGTCGCGGTGATGGAGAACTATCAGCAGGAGGACGGCTCGATCGCCGTGCCGAACGCGCTGCTGCCCTATATGGGCGGATTGAAACAGGTGGGCTGATCCTTCTCCCCTTGTGGGAGAAGGTGGGCCGCGCAGCGGCTCGGATGAGGGGTCGCTCAGACAGAAGATGCTAGTGGCGAGTGCAGACGACATGATTACCGGCCGGGGCGCGACCCCTCATCCGTCTGGCTTCGCCAGCCACCTTCTCCCGCAAGGGGAGAAGGAAGCCTGATGCGTATCCTCCTCACCAATGACGACGGCATCGAGGCGGAGGGCCTTGAAGGCCGTGAAAAGATCGCTCGCGCCCTGTCAGATGACGTCTGGGTCGTCGCGCCCCAGACCGAGCAGTCGGCCAAGGGGCGGGGGATCACCCTGACCGAGCCGCTGCGGGTCAACCAGTTAGGCGACAAGCGCTTCGCCGTGACCGGGACCCCGACCGATTGCGTCATCCTGGCGGTCAACGACCTGATGCCCGAGAAGCCCGATCTGGTGCTGTCGGGCGTCAATCGCGGCCACAACGTCGGCGAGGACGTCAGCTATTCCGGCACGGTGGCCGGGGCGCTTCAGGGCATGGCCTTCGGCATCCGCTCGATCGCTCTGTCGCAATCGCTGGAACGCTTTCATGACGACGTGACGGCCCACTGGGAGACGGCCGAGGCCTTCGCGCCCGGCATCATCGCCAGGCTGCTGGAGCAGAAGTGGGAGGACGGCGTGGTCATGAACGTCAACTTCCCCAAGCTGCCGCCGGAACTGGTCAAGGCGGTCGAGGTGACCAAGCAGGGCTTCCGCGACATCGGCGAGATGCACGCCGTGCGCCGCACCGACCTGCGCGGCCGCGACTACTACTGGATGGCCTTCCGCGGCGCGCCGCAGGAACACGCCGAGGGCACCGACCTGCGGGCCATGGACGAGGGTCGGATTTCGGTTACGCCGCTGCATATCGACCTGACGCACATGCGCAGCGTCAATGACCTGAAGAAGGTGCTGGGCGGCGCGCCCCCCAAGGGACCGCTGGAAAAATGAGCCTGTCGGACGACCGTGCGGGCCGGTTGATCCTGTCGCTGCGGCGGCAGGGGGTGACCGACGCGCGGGTGCTGAAGGCGATGGAATCCATTGACCGGTCGCTGTTCGTCCACGAGAAGTTCCTGGATCAGGCCTGGGAGGACCAGGCCCTGCCGATCGACTGCGCCCAGACGATCAGCCAGCCCTATATCGTCGGCCTGATGACCCAGGCGCTGGACGTTCAGCCGCGCCACCGCGTGCTCGAGATCGGCACCGGCAGCGGCTATCAGTGCGCGGTGCTGAGCCGTCTGGCGCGCTTCGTCTATTCGGTGGAGCGCTACAAGAGCCTGCTGACCGAGGCCGAGGTCAAGCTGAAACTGCTGGGCGTCGACAACGTCTTCACCCGCCACGGCGACGGCGGGCAGGGCTGGCCGGAACAGGCCCCCTTTGACCGGATCATGGTTACGGCGGCCTCGCCGCACGAACCGACGGAACTACTGAAGCAGCTTAAGCCCGGTGGGGTCCTTGTGGCGCCGGTGGGCCGCAGCTCGGTGCAGATGCTGAACCGATATACGGGTCAGGAAGACGGCAGCTTCCGCCGCGAAAGCCTGTGCGAAGTGCGCTTCGTGCCCTTGGTCGAAGGCACGGCCAAGGAGGGGTAGGGGCGCGCGTTTCGCCGCGCGGTTAACCTTTCCGCCCCACTTTGGCGCCCTTTGGCGGGTTGGCTTGGCGACGCTTCCGGGGCACACCGGGGGCAGAGGCGATTCAAGGTTAACAAGGAGGGGCGCATGGGCGGCTTCACGGGCTGGATCAGGGCGGCGGTCGTCGTCGGCGGGGCGCTGACAATCACGGCGTGTTCGACCTATCCGAACGAGCCGCGCTATTCGACACGTCCCATGCCGACGGGGCAGGGCGCCTATCCGGCGCAGCCGCAACAGCCGGGCGCCTATCCGAACAACAACCCCTATTACACCCAGCCCGCACAGCCGCAGACGCCGCCGCCCGCGTCGCGTCCCTATGAGGAGCAGGGGCCGCGCGCCCCGGCCGGCAGCATCGAGGGTGGGGGTCTGCCGCCCGCAGGCGGTCCGGCCTATCCCTCGACGGGCGCGCCGGTGACGGTCACGCCGCCGCCGCCCGCGGGTTCGACCAGCATGCCGGGCGCGACCTATGTGATCCAGCAGGGCGACACCATTTCGGGGGTCGGTCGTCGCTTCCAGACGCCGGTGCAGATCCTGATCGACCTGAACGGCCTGGGGCCGCGCGGCGCCATCAGCGTCGGCCAGCGCATCATCCTGCCGGACAGCGCCGTGGACACCGGCTCCGATCCCTATGCGACCGGCGCAGCGCCGGTCGGCGTGCGGACGCCCATCAACGGCGTGGCGCCGCCTCCGCCGCCGCCGCCCAGCGGCAACGCCGCCCTGCCGCCGTCGCGCGCGCCGGCCGTGACGGCATCGACGCCGGCCTCTCCGGTTCAGGGGGCTGCGGTGGGTCAGGCCCTGGCCATGCAATGGCCGGTGCGCGGGGACATCCTGCGTCGCTTCGGCCCGGTGGGCATGGGCGAGCGCAACAACGGCATCAACATCGGCGCCTCGGCCGGGGCCGAGGTCAAGGCCGCCGCCGCCGGACGCGTGGCCTATGTCGGCGACGATCTGGTCGGACAGGGCCTGACGGTCCTGATCGTTCACCGCGACGGCTGGCGCACGGTTTACGGCCACCTGGGTTCGGCCACGGTGCGCGACGGCGCCGAGGTTCGCGCCGGCCAGGCCATCGGCACGGTGGGCCTGACGGCGGGCGACGGCCGTCCCTCGATCCACTTCGAGACGCGCCAGATGCGCGGCGATGATCCGGTCGCGATCGATCCGCTGACCGTCCTGCCACGCTGAAACTGAGCCGCCCGGCGTGTCCGGGCGGCATCTTCCCGGATCAGAGACGTCAGGCCGCGTTGCAAATCGGCACGGCGCGCCCTAGGTTCCGCGCCTCATTTTAATGGGGCCCCCGTTTCGAGGTCGGCCCGGTTCGGGGAGTTTCCATGCCTACTGGTTCCGAAGGCGGCCTGATGGCCATCGTGGTGCAGATCGCGCCGATCGTCGCGATCTTCATTCTCTTCTACTTCATGATGATCCGCCCGCAGCAAAAGCGGATGAAGGCGCACCAGGCCCTGATCGCCGGCGTCAAGCGCGGCGACGAAGTCGTTCTGTCGAACGGCATGGTCGGCAAGGTGACGCGCGTTGAAGACGCCGAGGCCATGGTCGAAATCTCGCAGGGCGTGAACGTCCGCGTGGTCAAGGCGATGATCGCCGAGGTGCGCAACCGCACCGCCATCGCCGCCAACGACAAGGGCTGAGCGGCTTCTCGCCGCTGACGCCCGCCCGAAAAGAGCCCTGACATGATTCAGCTTGCGCGCTGGAAAGTCGTCCTGGTCGTGCTGTCGCTCGTCATCGGGCTGCTGCTGGCCTTCCCGAGCATGCTCAGCCAGGCGCAGCGCGACGCGCTGCCCGGCTGGCTGCCCAAGAACGGCCTGAACCTGGGTCTTGACCTGCAGGGGGGCTCCTACCTCCTGCTGGAGGTCGATGTGCCGGAGATGCGCAACAAGCGCGTCACCAATCTGATGGAAGACGTGCGGGTCGCCCTGCGCGAACAGCAGGTCAACATCGGCGCCATGCAGCGCGAGACGGGCGGCGTGGTCGTCACCATCGCCGATCCCGGTCAGTTCGACACGGCTCTGACGGAGCTGCGCAAGCTGGCGCAGACCGGCATTGCGGCCAATGGCCAGCCGGATCGCACGGTTTCGCGCCTGAGCGGCAATCGCATCCGGTTCGCCTATACGGACGCTGCGGTGAACGGCATGGGCGCGACGGCGGTGGATCAGTCCATCGAGGTCGTGCGTCGTCGCCTGGACAGCTCCGGCACCAAGGAAATCGCCATTACTCGCCAGGGCGCGGATCGCATCGTGGTCCAGGCGCCGGGGCAGAGCGATCCGGCCGAGCTGGAGCGTCTGGTGGGCCGCACCGCCCAGTTGACCTTCCAGATGGTTGATACCTCGACCAATGGTCTGCAGGACGCCATGTCCGGCCGCGTGCCGCCGGACGCCGAACTGCTGACCGACGATCAGGGCACGCCCTTCCTGGTGAAGAAGCGCATCCTGGTTTCGGGTGAAAACCTGACCCGCGCCGGCGTAGGCTCGGATCAGAACGGCCGTCCGGCGATCGACTTCCGCTTCGACGGCCAAGGGGCGCGTCGCTTCGGCGAAGCCACGGCCCAGAACATCGGCAAGCCCTTCGCCATCATTCTGGACGGCAAGGTGATTTCGGCCCCGACGATCCAGGGCCCCATCACCGGCGGCACGGGGCAGATCACCGGCAGCTTCTCGATTCAGTCGGCTTCGGAACTGGTGAACCTGCTGAACGGGGGCGCCCTGCCGGCGCCGCTGAAGGTCGAGGAACGTCGCGTCGTCACCGCCGAACTGGGCGCCGACGCCGTTCAGGCCGGCATGATCTCGACCATCATCGGCTTCATCCTGATCTGCGTCTTCATGATCGGCGCCTACGGTTTCCTGTTCGGCGGCGTGTCGGTGCTGGGTCTGGTGCTGAACGGCATCCTGATCATCGCCGCCATGTCGCTGTTCGGGGCGACCCTGACCCTGCCCGGCATCGCCGGTCTGGTGCTGACCTTCGCCGTGGCCGTGGACGCCAACGTGCTGATCTTCGAGCGGATGCGTGACGAAGCGCGGGCCGGTCGGTCGGTCATCGCCTCGATGGATGCCGGTTTCAACAAGGCCATGGGCACGATCGTCGACGCCAACCTAACCACCCTGGTCGCGGCGCTGATCATGTTCATGTTCGGCGCGGGGCCCGTGCGCGGCTTCGCCTGGACGCTGACCATCGGCGTCTTCACCTCCATGTTCTCCTCGGTGATGGTCGCCCAGGTCCTGCTTGGGTACTGGCTCAAAGTCGCCAAGCCCAAAAAACTGCCGATCGCGGAGTGATGGCGATGCGTGGATGGCCCCTCATCAAACTGCTTCCGCAGAAGACGAACTTCCGCTTCGTCAAATATGCGCCCGCCGCCGGCGTGATCTCGATCATCCTGTGCGTGGCCTCGATCGTCGGCTGCTTATATCACGGCCTGAACATGGGTATCGACTTCCGGGGCGGCGCCTCGATGGAAGTGTCCAAGCCCGCCGGACAGGTGCTGGAACTGGACAAGGTTCGCGGCGCCGTCAGCGAACTGGGTCTGGGCGACGTCCAGGTCCAGGGCATCGACAGCGCCGCCAGCGCCATCGTTCGCTTCCAGATTCCCGAGGATGAGGGCCAAAGCGCCGTCGTCGCCCGGGTCGAGAAGGCGATCGACGAGGCTGTCGGCGAGGTGAAGTACTCGGGCGTCAGCGTCGTGGGCTCCA
>JALAGW010000380.1 GCA_022712235.1 Brevundimonas sp.
CCACCCTGGCCCAGGACATCGCTGACTTGCGCCGTCAGGGCCGCGAGGTCATCGTCGTCTCCTCCGGCGCCGTGGCCCTGGGTCGCGGTCGGCTGAAGACCTCGCCGGGTCGCCTGCAGGACAAGCAGGCCGCCGCCGCCGTCGGCCAGACCCTGTTGATGCACGCCTGGGAAGAGGCCCTGGCCCCCCACGGCCTGATCACCGCTCAGGTCCTGCTGACCCGCGACGACACCGAACGCCGTCGCCGCTGGCTGAACGCCCGCGCCACCGTCGAGGCCCTGCTGGCCCACGGCGTCGTCCCCGTGGTCAATGAAAACGACACCGTCGCCACCGAAGAAATCCGCTACGGCGACAACGACCGACTGGCCGCCCGCGCGGCCCAGCTGGCGCGCGGCGACCTGCTGATCCTGCTGTCCGACGTGGACGGCCTCTATACCGCCGACCCGCGCCGCGATCCGAACGCCCGCCACCTGCCCCTGGTCGAGAGCCTCGGCCCCGACATCCTCGGCATGGCCAGCGGAGCCAATGCCGAGGCCGGGGTGGGCACCGGCGGCATGGCGACCAAGCTGGCCGCCGCCCAGATCGCCCGCTCCGCCGGCTGCGCCACCGTCATCGCCTCGGGCCTGACGCCCCACCCGCTGAAGGCCGTGGCCGAGGGCGCCCGCGCCACCCTGATCACCGCCCCGGCCACGCCCTTGGCCGCCTGGAAGCAGTGGATCGCCGGCAGCATGGCGCCGGGCGGGTCGCTGACTCTCGACGACGGCGCCGTGCGCGCGCTGAAATCGGGCAAGAGCCTGCTGCCCTCGGGTATTGTCACCGTCAGCGGCGCCTTCGAGAAGGGCGACAGCCTGCGCCTGCTCGACCCGTCCGGCGCCGTGATCGGCGTCGGTCTGGCCGCCTATCCCGCCGACGAGATCGCCCTGATCCGAGGCCGTCATTCCGACGAGATCGAGACCCTGATCGGCTATCGCGGCCCCTCGGTCGTGATCCACCGCGACGACCTGGTGCTGGAAACCCGATGACTGACGTATACGCCCTCATGCTCGACATCGGCCGCCGCGCCCGCGCCGCCGCCGACGCCCTTCGCGCTGCGACGCCGGACGCCCGCACCAAGGCCCTGACACGTCTGGCCGAGGGCCTGCGCGCCGCCGAAACCGAGATCCTCGCGGCCAATGCCCGCGACATTGAGAACGCCCGCGCCTCGGGCCTGTCCGAAGCCCTGATCGACCGCCTGACCCTGACGTCCGCTCGCGTCGAGGACATGGCCGTCGCCGTCGAGACCATCGCCGCCCAGCCCGACCCGGTCGGCGCCGAGATGGCCCGCTGGACCCCCGCCAACGGCCTGGACATCGCTCGCGTCCGCACCCCCATCGGCGTGCTGGGCGTCATCTACGAGAGCCGCCCCAACGTCACCGCCGACGCCGCCGCCATGTGCCTGCGCTCAGGTAACGCCGCCATCCTGCGCTGCGGCTCGGACTGTCTGGAATCCTCACGCGCCATCGCCGCCGTGGTGACCCGCGCCGTGACCGAGGCCGGTCTGCCCGCCGACGCCGTCCAGTTGGTCCCCGTCCCTGACCGCGAAGCGGTGGGCGCCATCCTGTCGGGCCTCGAAGGGGCCATCGACCTGATCATTCCGCGCGGCGGCAAGAGCCTGGTCGCCCGCGTTCAGGCCGAAGCCAAAGCCCCGGTGCTGGGACATCTCGAAGGCCTGTGCCACACCTATCTCGACGCCGCCGCCGACCTCGATGTCGCACGCCGCGTCGCCGTCAACGCCAAGATGCGCCGCGTCTCGGTCTGCGGCGCCACCGAGACCCTGCTGGTCGATCGCGCCGCCGCCGAGCGCCTGCTGCCCGCCGTCGCCGCCGACCTTGTGGCGGCCGGCTGCGAACTGCGCGGTGATGACGCGACCCGCGCCCTGGTCCCCGAAGCGACCGAAGCGACCGAGGCCGACTGGACCACCGAATACCTGGCCCCCGTCCTGTCGGTGCGGGTGGTGGACGGGGTGGACGGCGCGGTCGAGCACATCCGCCGCTACGGCTCGGGCCACACCGAGGCCATCATCACGACCGACGCCGGGGCCGCCGAGCGCTTCGCCAACGGCGTCGATAGCGCCATCGTCCTGATCAACGCCTCGACCCAGTTCGCCGATGGCGGCGAGTTCGGCTTCGGCGGCGAGATCGGCATCTCGACCTCCAAGCTGCACGCGCGCGGCCCCGTGGGGGCGGAGCAGCTGACCACCTACAAATACGTGGTGCGCGGCCAGGGCCAGACCCGGCCCTGATACAGAAAAGGCCGGAGCCCCAGCCCCGGCCTCTCCAGTTTTCTAACGGGCCTCAAGTAGCCCGAAGGGCGATAGGCCCAGAAAAGAAGCTTACGACCTGCCTTCCGGCAGGGCGTAAGCGATCACGTAATCCCCCTCCGGCGTCTCCATGAAGTGATGCCCGCCGGCCATGATGACCAGATACTGACGGCCGTTCTGCTCATAGATCATCGGGTTGGCCTGGCCGCCCGCCGGCAGGACGTCGGACCAGACGGTCTTGCCCGTCTCGATGTCGATGGCGCGGATCAGGTCGTCGGTCGCGGCGGCGATGAAGATCAGCCCGCCCGCCGTCACCGCCGAGCCGCCGTTGTTGGGCGTGCCGATCTCGAGCGGCAGCATGGAGGGAATGCCGAACGGCCCGTTCTTGCGCGCCGTGCCGAACGGACGATCCCACAGGGTGCGGCCGGTCTTCAGATCAATGGTGCGAATGCCGCCATAGGGGGGCTGCTTGCACAGAAGGCCGGTGAATTTCACCCGCCAGCCGGCGTTGACGTCGATGGCGTAGGGCACGCCCGTTTGGGGATCGCCCGCCCCCTCGGCCTTGGACTTGGACAGGTTGCCGCCGCGGTTGGCCGCCTCCTTCTCCCGCTCAATGTAGCGGGGATCGTCGCGCGCGAACCAGCCCAGACGATCGGCCTCGGCGCGGGGCACCAGGCGATTGTGATTGGGCATGTCGTTGTAGTTGGCCACGATCACGCCGCGCGCCGGATCGACGGCGACGCCGCCCCAGTCCGAGCCGCCGTTGTAGCCCGGATACTGGATCCAGTGCCGGTCCGCCGTGGGCGGCGTGAAATAGCCCTCATAGGCCGCCTGGCGGAACTGGATGCGACAGAACATCTGATCGATCGGCGACATGCCCCACATGTCGCGCTCGGTCAGGTCCGCCTTCCTCAAGGTATGGAACAGGGAGAAGGGCTGGGTCGGGCTGCGTTGCGAAGGCTCGACCCCGCCCTGGGGCACCCGGCGCTCCTCGACCTTGTGCAGCGGCTGACCGGTGCGACGGTCCAGAATATAGATATCGCCCTGCTTCGACGGCAGGATCACCGCCGGCACGCCGCCGGGCATGTCCACCAGGGTCGCCTGCGAACCCAGGTCATAGTCCCAGACGTCCTTGCGCACCGTCTGGAAATGCCAGCGCGGCTTGCCCGTCGTCACGTCCAGGGCCACCAGCGAGGTCGAGTATTCGTTCTCGGCCGGGCGACGCAGACCGGAATAATAGTCCGCCGCCGAATTGCCCATGGGCAGGAAGACCAGACCCAGGGCCTCGTCCGCCGTGGCCGTGGTCCACATGTTCGGCGTGCCGGGGGTATAGGTCTGCCCCTCCGGCGGCAGGGCCGTGATGTCGGGCCGCATCATGTCCCAGGCGAAGCGCAGTTGCCCCGTCACGGCGTCGAAGCCCTGGATGACGCCGGACGCGTTCCAGCGCTTCTGCCCGTCCAGGACCTGATGCCCTGTCACCACCACGCCGCGCACGATGACCGGGGCCGAGGTGATCGAGACCATGCCGGGATAGGGGTCGCCCATCCCCGTCTTGATGCTGACCCCGCCATTGGTTCCGAAACCGGCGCAGGGGACGCCTGTGCGGGCGTCCACAGCGACCAGTCGCCCGTCCAGCGTCCCCTCGATGATCCGCGTAGCGCAGGGCTGGGCTGCATCGACATTGGGCTGGGCGTAATAGGTCACGCCCCGGCAGGCGGCAGTATAGGGAATCTGGTCGTCGGCGACCTGGGGATCATAGGTCCACTTCTGCCTGCCCGTCGTCGCATCCAGGGCGAACAGCCGATTGCGCGCCGAGCACAGATAGAGTGTGTCGCCGATCTTCAGCGGCGTGGTTTCGGCCCCGAATCGCTCCTCCGGCAGGTCCCCGGTGCGGAAGGTCCAGGCGCGTGTCAGCCCTTTCACATTGTCCTTGTTGATCTGGCTCAGCGGCGAATAGCGCTGGGCGCTGTCGGCCCCGCCATAGGCCGGCCAGTCGGCGCCCGTCCTGATCAGGGCCGGATCGCCGATGCCGCCCTGACCCGCCGCGGGGACTGGGCTCTGCACCCGCGCCTTGTTGGCCTGAGCCACCACGACGCCGGAGACCAGACCCAGGACAAGGATCAGGCCGATCCCGCCCAACGCCAGCTTGCCGCCTCCGCCTTCGCGCTTCAGCGCGGGGAAGGACAGGACCACGAGGATCAGCAGCACCAGGGGCGCGATCACACGCGGCACCAGGGCCCAGCCGTTCAGCCCCACCTCCCACAAGGCCCAGATGACCGTACCGATGAAGATGAGGATATAGAGCCAGGCGCCCGTCATCCTCAGCAGGGCCAGCAGCCCCCCGGACAGGATCATCAGCAGGCCGACGATCAGATAATAGGGCGAGCCGCCCAGCATGATCAGTTGCCCGCCGCCGAGGGTCAGCGTCAGCCCGATCAGGGCGATGACCACCCCCAGCAATCGCACCAGGACGCTTCCGAATCCGCGCCCGCGTTCAATGGAGGACATGTCGCACGACTCCTGAAAGTTTCGCTTGGGGGGCCAGCTTGGCCTTGCCTCAACACCCCCGAAGCCGTGCCGTTCCAGAATACGGCGAGAAAGCGACCAAAGAAAAAGGGCGACGCCGCGGCGCCGCCCTTTCTGTCGCTCCGAACCGATCCGTCAGTTGACGGGGCGGCCCTCGGTGTCGACTACCTGCACCTCGCCCAGGTTGAGGGCGCGGATCTTGGGTTCGATGGTCGCGCGATCGCCGACCACGACCCAGGTCGTCGGTCCGTCGCCGACGATGGCCCGCGCCGCGACCGAGGCCCGCTGCGGGGTCGTGCCGTTCACCGAGGCGGCGTAGCCGTCATAGTAGTTTTCCGGCACGCCATAGACGACCATGCTGGTCAGATCGCTCGCCACGGCGGCGTTGGTCTCCCAGTTGCCGGCCATGCCCAGAACCAGGTTCGAGCGCACGGCGGCGATCTCTTCCTCGGTCAGGGGACGCGAACCGACCACGTCGCTCAGCTCCTTGCGGATCTCGACCAGGCTCTCGGCCGTCTTGTCCGACTGAACCCCGGTCGAGACCAGGAACATCCGCTCGCCACGCGTGGTGCGGATGCCCGACCCGGCGCCATAGGACCAGTGCTTGTCCTCGCGCAGGTTCATGTTGATGCGGCTGGTGAAGGCGCCGCCCAGGGCGGTGTTGGCCACGTCGATGGCCCCCTCGGTCGCCGCGTCGAAGGCCGGGGCCAGACGACCGGCGGTGATCGACGACTGCGGACCGGCACGATCCACGATCAGAACACGCGGCGCCGATTGCGACGGCAGGGCCGGCGCGGCGGCCTTGACCGGCAGCGGGGTCGAGGGCGCGCGCCAGGTGCGGAAGGCCTTCTCCAGCGCCGGAGCCAGTTCGGCCTGGGTCGTGTCGCCGACCACCACCAGGGTGGCGTTGTCCGGGCGGAACCAGGTCGCGTGATAGGCCTCGGCGTCGGCGGGCGTCAGAGCCTGAACGCTGGCCTCGGTGCCCGAGGTCGGACGGCCATAGGGGTTTTCAGGACCAAAGACATTGGCCGCCAGAACCCGGCTGGCGATGGCGCCGGGGTTGCGGTTCGACTGCTGGATGCTCGACACCTGCTGGGCCTTGGCCCGCTGGAAGTCCTCGGCCCGGAAGGCCGGGTTCTGGATGATGTCGGCATAGAGGGCCAGCGACGGCTCCAGCCGCGACTCGATCGCGTTCAGCGAGACGTTGGTGTAGTCGACCGCCGAACCCGCGCCGATCGAGGCGCCGAGCAGCTGCATCTGGTCGCTGATCTGCAGAGCCGTCAGCCGATCCGTGCCGTTGGTCATGACGGCGGGGGCCAGCTGAGCCACGCCGTTCTTGCCCGCCGGATCAGCCGCCGAGCCGGCCTCGACGATCAGGTTCATGCTGACAGTCGGCACGCCCGTGCGCGGCGCCAGCACCACCTTCAGTCCGTTCGACAGGGTGAAACGCTCGAAGCTGGGGAAGTCGGCCTGGGGCGCGGCGCCGGGGTCCGGCATCTTGGAACGATCCGCGCCGGTCGCCGCCGTGGTGAAGTCCGGGAAGGGCAGGACTTCCAGGGCATAGCTGCCGTCGGTCAGCCAGTCGCGGCCCGCGCCCGTCAGGTTGGCGGACGTGGCGGTCAGCAGGCGCTCGTAGCTGGTCTTCCAGGCGCCGGGGTCGCCGAGGAAGACCTGGCTCTCGGCCAGGCGGTCGGACTTGCCGCCGAAGCCGCCGATGCGCTCCAGGCCGCGCACCAGGCCGGCGCCGGTGACGGTGCGGGCGCGCTCCAGCTCCTCGGCGCTCGGGCCGTCGCGCAGCAGGCGTGCCATTTCCTCATCCACCACGCGCTCGATGGCGCCCAGGTCCTGACCCGGCTTGGCGGTGACCATGACCAGGAACTGGCTGCCGATCTCGCTTTCCGAGGTGCCGGCGAAAACGCTGGTCGCGACCTGATCGTCGAAGACCAGACGCTTGTGCAGGCGCGAGGTGCGGCCCGACGACAGGACCTGACCCAGCAGGCCCAGATAGTCGGTGGCGGCGTCGCCCGTCGGCGGCACGTTCCACACCTTGTAGAGACGCGGCTGGCCGACGCGGTCGTACATGATCTCGCGCTGCGCGCCCTCCATCTTGGCGATCATGCGCTGCGGCTGGGTGACGGGCGGGCCCGAGGGGATGTCGCCGAAATAGTGCTCGACCTTGGCCCGGGCTTCCTCGGGCGTGATGTCGCCGGCCAGGACGATGGTGGCGTTGGCGGCGCCGTAATAGTCGCGGAACCAGCCCTTCACGTCGTCCAGGCTGGCGGCGTCCAGATCGGCCATCGAGCCGATGACGGTGTGGCCGTAGGGGTGATCGGCCGGATAGGTGGCCTCGGTGATCGCATCCCAGACGCGGCCATAGGGCTGGTTCTCGCCCTGGCGCTTCTCGTTCTGCACGACGCCGCGCTGCTCATCCAGGCGGGCCTGGTCGATGGCGCCCAGCAGGTGACCCATGCGGTCGCTTTCCAGCCACAGGACGCTGTCCAGCGCCGAGGTCGGGACGTTCTGGAAATAGTTGGTGCGGTCGGTGTTGGTGGTGCCGTTCTGGTCGGTGGCGCCCAGCAGCTCGGTCGCCTTGAAGAAGTCGTTGTTGAAGTTCTCGGACCCGTTGAACATCAGGTGCTCGAACAGGTGGGCGAAGCCCGAACGGCCGACCGGCTCGTTCTTGGATCCCACGTGATACCAGATGTTCACCGCCACGATCGGCGCCTTGTGGTCCTCATGGACGATCAGGGTCAGGCCGTTCGGCAGCACCATCTTGGTGAAGGGGATGTCCACGTCGGGCAGGGCCGGCAGGGCTGCGGCGGCGGCCCGGTTCTGGACGGCGGGCGGCGCGGCGGGCGCCGGAGCAGCGTGAGCGGCGGCGGCCAGAAGGCTGACGGCGGCCCCGCCCAGAAGGGCCAGGCGGCGAGCGGCGATAGTCATGAAGTCCCCCAATGCGATGTCGCGATGGCGGGACCGTAACGGCGGGACGCCGCCAGAAACCAACCTGTCCAAAATTTAATCCGCTTCAGAGACCGGCACGCGCCCCCCGGATCGAAATTTTGTGCTGCGACGCACACTGATAATCGGTCGCAACATGCGCTACAAAGGAAAACACCCCCAACTTCATGCCCAAACTCATCATTTTCAGGCTTTGCCGAGAAAAATATTTGCACACTCGCTCCATGTTTCGCTTTAATGAGCAGATGCAAAAAGGCGGTCGTTCCAACCCTGGTGGTTTTCTGATTGAGCAGCGTCGGCTGGAGAAACAGCCCGCTGAGCTGCGCGTGCGCGCCTTCACGGAGATCACGCTCAAACCGACCGCCGCCAGCGGGACGGTTCAGGCGTCGCGTTGCACCGACTGCGGCGTGCCCTTCTGCCAGAACGCCTGTCCGCTGCAGAACAACATCCCCGACTGGCTGGCCCTGTCCGCCGACGGCGACCTGCGCGAGGCCTGGCGCGTCGCCTCGTCCACCTCGACCATGCCCGAGATCTGCGGCCGCATCTGTCCGCAGGACCGCCTGTGCGAGGGCGCCTGCACCCTGCAGCAGTCCGGCTGGGACGGCGTCACCATCGGCTCGATCGAGGCCTGGATCACCGATGCGGCCTTCGACAACGGCTGGGTCGAGCCCATCCGCCCCCTGGCCGAACGCGGGCAGAGCGTGGCCATCATCGGCTCCGGCCCCGCCGGTCTGGCCGCCGCCGACCGCCTGCGCAGCGAGGGCTACGCCGTCACTGTCTATGACCGCCACGACCGCGCGGGCGGCCTGCTGACCTACGGCATCCCCGGCTTCAAGCTGGAGAAGCGCATCGTTCAGCGCCGCATCGACCGCCTGATCGAGAGCGGGGTCCAGTTCGTGCTAAACACCAATGTCGGCGTCGACGTGACGATGGACGAACTGCGGTCGCGCCATGACGCCGTCCTGCTGGCCATGGGCGTCTATCAGGCCCGCACCCTCAGCGTGCCCGGCCGCGGCCCCAACGACACCGTCGCTGCGCTCGACTTCCTGATCGCCCAGAACCGCGTCGACTGCGGCGACGCCGCCGATGCCTCAGCGCCCCATGCGGCCGGTCGCGATGTCGTCGTCGTCGGCGGCGGCGACACGGCCATGGACGGCGTCCGCACCGCCGTCCGACAGGGGGCCGCCAGCGTCGTCTGCCTATATCGCCGCGCGCGCGAGAACATGCCGGGCTCGGCCCGCGAGGTGCAGAACGCCGAGGAGGAAGGCGTCCGCTTCGAATGGCTGGGCGCGCCCAAGGCCCTGATGTCGAAAGGCGAGGCCGTCACCGCCGTCCGCGCCCAGCGCATGGCCCTGACTGAGGCCTCGGCTGGCGGGCGCCGCGACATCGCCCCCGTTGCCGGTTCCGACTTCGACCTGCCCGCCGACCTGGTGATCGAGGCCCTGGGCTTCGAGCCGGAGGCCTTCGCCGAGCAGCTCGACGCCAACCTCGGCCTGACCAAATGGAACACCCTGCAGGTGGCGCGTGGCGGTTTCGCCACCACCCTGCCCGGCGTGTTCGCCGCCGGGGACGCCGTGCGCGGCGCCTCCCTCGTCGTCTGGGCCGTGCGCGACGGCCAGGACGCCGCGGCTGAAATCGACCGCTACCTGCGCGCCCGCACCGAGGAAGCCGCAGCATGACCGACGCAATCCAACAGAACTGGCTGGCCCAGTACGAAGAGAACCGCGCCCGTCTGATCGAGGGCGGCGCCTATGATCCGTCCTCGGAACGCGACGCCTGCGGCGTGGGTCTGGTCTGCGCCATCGACGGCAAGCCGCGCCGCGAGATTGTCGAGATGGCCATCAAGTCGCTGAAGGCCGTGGCCCACCGCGGCGCGGTCGACGCCGACGGCCTGTCCGGCGACGGCGCCGGCGTCATGATCGAACTGCCCCAGGCCTTCTTCGCGGCCCAGGTGCGCGCGGTCGGCCAGACCCTGCGCCCCGGCCCCATCGCCGTCGGCCAGGTCTTCCTGCCGCGCACCGACCTGGGCGCCCAGGACCACGCCCGCGCCATCGTCGAGGCCGAGGCCATCCGCTCAGGCTTCTATATCTACGGCTGGCGCCAGACGCCGATGGACCTGTCGGTCGTGGGCGTCCGCGCCGACGCCACCCGGCCCGAGATCGAGCAGATCATGCTGGCCGCCCCGGAAGGCATGGAGATCGAGGAGCTGGAGCGCGAGCTCTTCCTGTGCCGCCGTCGCATCGAAAAGGCGGTGCAGTCGTCGGGCCTGAACGGCTTCTATCTGTGCTCCTTGTCGGCCCGCTCCATCGTCTACAAGGGCATGGTCCGCGCCGAACTGCTGGGCCAGCTGTATCACGACCTGAACGACCCCACGGTCGAGGCCGGCTACGCCGTCTTCCATCAGCGCTACTCGACCAACACCTTCCCCGAATGGAAGCTGGCCCAGCCCTTCCGCATGCTGGCCCACACCGGCGAGATCAACACCCTCCCGGGCAATCTGAACTGGATGCGCAGCCACGAGATCCGCATGGCGGCCTCGGCCTTCGGCGACCGCGACCAGGAGGTCAAACCGGTGGTCCAGCCGGGCGGCTCGGACTCGGCGGCCCTGGACAATGTCTTCGAGGTTCTGGTCCGCGCCGGACGC
>JALAGW010000381.1 GCA_022712235.1 Brevundimonas sp.
CCTCGGCGATTCAGGTCTATTCGGCCCTCATCTATGACGGTCCCGGTCTGGTCGGCGCCATCAAGCGCGATCTGGCCGCCCGCCTGCGCGCGGAAGGCTTCCGCCACATTTCTGACGCGGTCGGCGTCGGCCGTTGACGGAGCATTAGGGCAAGCGGCGGCATCATGACTGCGATAGGCGAATTCGCCTGCTCGGAAAGTCGCATGACGCAAACCGCCGCCGACGCCCCCACCATCTGGGCGCCCGCAATCCGCCAACGCCGCAAGGCGATGCTGCAACGCATCGTCATGGGGGCGGCGACCGCGCTGGTGTTCAGCCCCATGCTGGGCTGGCGTTTCAGCGCCATATGGCTAGTGCTCTACACCCTGATCCAGTTTCTGGAGGCCGAGGTCTTCCGCCCGGTCGTCGCCGGCGAGGTCACGGAGCCAGCCGGCTGGCGCGGCGTCTATGGCGATCTGGTGCTGATCCTGAACGCCGGCTTCTTCGGCGTCGTGGCTGTGCCTTTGTGGATCGTGGGCGGGGCCATGGGCGGCGTCGCGGCCTCGGTCCTTCTGTCCGCCGGCATGATCAACTCGGTCATCATGTCGGCCGGATCGATGCGGATCTTCGCCTGCACCGTCCTGCCCCAGCTGGCGATCTTCGCCCTGACGCCGCTGTTCATGGCCCGGATGGGCGCCGCGCCCCACATCGTGACCGCCGTGTCGGTGGCCATCCTGTCCTATACCGTCTTCTGTCTGAACACGCGTCGCCACCTGTTTCGCGCCAACCGCGCCGAGACCGAGGCGCGGATCGAGGCAGACCGCAAGCGCGCCGAGGCCGAGGCCGCCATGGCCAGCCGCGGCGCCTTCCTGGCCGCCGTCGCCCACGACCTGCGCACCCCGATCAGCGCCATCCTGACCGGCGCCGCCGAACTGGACCGCGGCGACAAGACGGGGACGTCGTCACGTCAGCAGGTCGCCCTGATCACGGACGCCGGTCAGATGATGAAGGACCTGCTCGACGACCTGCTGGATCAGGCCCGCCTGGACGCCGGACGGATGAATGTCGAGAGCCGGGATTTCGACCTGCGCTCGCTGTTGTCGCAGACGGCTCGACTGTGGGCCGGACCCGCCAGGGCCAAGGGTCTGCGCCTGCGAATGGAGGGTGCGCGAACCCTGCCCGGAATGGTGCGCGGCGACGCCATGCGGCTGCGTCAGGTGCCGAACAATCTGATCTCCAACGCCATGAAGTTCACGGAGACAGGGTCGATCACCCTTGGTCTCAAGTCCTGGCCCGACGAGCATGGGGCCCATGTGCTGCTGATTGATGTGGCCGACACCGGTCCCGGCATGAGCGCCAAGCAATTGGCGCGCCTTTTCACCCCCTTCGACCAGACGGCGGACGGGGTCGCCGCACTCTACGGCGGGTCGGGTCTCGGGCTGGCGATCAGCCGCGAACTGACCGAACTCATGGGCGGCCGGCTGACCGTGCGCAGCACCCTGGGTCAGGGCGCGGTCTTTACAATTTCACTGGTCCTGCCGCGAGGAGCGGGCGAGGACATCCAGGCCGCCCTGACGCCCGAAGCCCGGGGTCTGGTCGCCAAGGCTCTGTCGCGCCCGACGCCGCCGCCCCCGTCGCCGTCGGCGCCCTCGGCGCCAGAGGTCGTCGAAACGCCGGCGTCGGTTGACGAGACGTCGCTCGAGCGCCCCTTGCGCGTTCTCGTCGTCGACGACCACGCCATCAACCGCCGCGCCATCCAGTTGATCCTGCAATCGGTCGATTGTGAGATCACGATGGCGGAGGACGGACTGGCGGCTCTGGAAGCCTGCGATCGGACCACGTTCGACGTCGTCTTCATGGACGTGCGGATGCCGGAGCTGGACGGTCGTGAAACCACGCGCCGTCTGCGCGCCGGCAACGGGCCGAACGCCGCCGTTCCGGTCATCGCGGTCACCGCCGACACCGCGCCGGAAGACATCGCCGCCTGCACCGCCGCCGGAATGAACTATTTCGTGTCCAAGCCCCTGACCCCTGGGTCGCTGCTGGGCGCCCTGTCGCAGGTGCTGGAGGAGGCCGCCGTCGTAGCCGAGAGCGCGGCGGCCTGATCATCCCCGATCTCGGCCAGCAGGCTTTCGGCGATGTCCGAGTCCCGCAGACGGCACTCCCAGACCGTCACCACGCGCCAGCCGGCGGCGGTCAGTTCCGCCGCGACACGGGCGTCACGCGCCCGGTTCCGCTCGATCTTGGCGCCCCAGTAGTCAGCATTGGCCTGGGGCTTCCGCGCCCCGCGCGGACAGTCATGGCCGTGCCAGAAACAACCATGGACGAACAGCGCAACCTTGCGCCCCTTCATGACCACGTCGGGCCGTCCGGGCAGGCCGCAGCCGCCCAGACGGTAGCCGATCCCGGAGGCGCGCAGCATCCGCCGGACCTTGAGCTCGGGCGCGGTGTCGCGCCCCTTCACCCGGCGCATGACCGCGCTGCGTTTTTCCGGGGTGAAGACGTCCGTCATGGATCAGACCATGACAGGCGGGATCAGAGCTGGGCCAGCAGGTGCTCGGCCGAGGACACCTTGAACTCGCCGCCCTGTTCGATGTTCAGCTGATCGACCACGCCGTCCTTGACCAGCATGGAGTAGCGCTGCGAGCGCTCGCCCATGCCAAAACCCTTGGCGTCCAGGGCCAGGCCGACATTGCGGGTGAAGTCGCCGTTGCCGTCGGCCAGCATGATGATGTCGTCCGTGCCGTTCAGGTCGTTGGCCTGGGCCCAGGCGCCCATGACGAAGGCGTCGTTGACCGACAGGCAGGCGACGGCGTCGACGCCCTTGGCGGCCAGGTCAGCGCGGTTGTCGACATAGCCCGGCAGGTGACGCGCCGAGCAGGTCGGGGTAAAGGCGCCGGGCACAGCGAACAAGGCGACCGTCTTGCCGCCGAACAGTTCAGCCGTGGTGACCGGCTTGGGGCCGTCGGCGGTCATGGTGGTCAGGGTCGCGTCGGGGATGCGGTCGCCGATCTGGATGGTCATGGAGGTCTCCGGAGCTGGAATGGCCCGGGGAATCCGGGCGGCGTTCAAACGTCAGATAGAGACGCGAAGAAGGATCGCCAAGCGGACTTCGTTCCCTGCATCTTGCACATGGCCCTTCGCCACCCGATGATAGACCTTATGACCGCCTTCTCCTCCCTGACCGGGCGTCTTCTGGTGGCCATGCCGGGCATAGACGACGACCGTTTCCGCCACGCCGTCATCCTGGTCTGCGCCCACGACGACGAGCACGCCATGGGCCTGCGGCTGGACCAGCCCGCGCCGGGCGTCACCCTTTCCGAGGTGCTGACGAAGCTGGATACGCCTGTCTCCGAAGCCATGGCGGCCCAGTCCGTTTTGATCGGCGGGCCGGTCGAACGCGAGCGCGGCTTCGTCCTGCACACCGACGACTGGACCAATGACGACGTCAGCCTGACCTTCGGCGATGGTCTGGCCGTGACCGGCACCCGCGACGCCCTGGCCGCCATGAGCGACCCCGACGAAGGCCCGCGCCAGTCGATCCTGCTGCTAGGCTACGCCGGCTGGGGCGAGGGCCAGTTGGATGAGGAGCTCAGCGAAAACGTCTGGCTGACTGCCGACGCCGATCCCGACTTGATCTTCGACGCCGACTATCAGACCAAGTGGAGCCGCGCCCTGGCCGGCCTCGGCGTCGATGCGGCCCGCCTGTCAGCGCAGAGCGGGCGGGCCTGATGGCTCACTTCCGACAAGTTGCCATCAAGGACGCTTGAAGGCTGGTCGCGGCTGTCGCCCCCTCAACCGCACGTTCTACGGCCCGCCGCTCTTGGCCTTTGCTGCGCTTGAAGATCAGAACGGCGAAGTCGCGTTTCCCTGCCGTGCCGCAAACCAACCGCCATTGCCGCTTCAAGGACTCGGCGCCGGCCCACTGACCTTTCGAGGTGATCTCGATGGGCCTGTCGCTAGCTTCAACCAGAGGTGCAATGGCCAGACGCGCGAACCGGCGTTCCTCCCATCTTTCCCAAAGCACCACCCCGACCATCAGAGGGGGGAACAGAAAGAGCCAGGCGACAATCGGCAAGGCTCCGGCGCGATGAAGCGCCTTGATCAAGCCGAGCGCGCCTTGATCGGGGCGGAACCGTCGGCCAGGGACTCGTTCAGATAGACCTCGGCCTCCTGGGCCGGCAGGGCAGGCGCGTAGCCGAAGCCCTGACCATAGTGACAACTGGCTTCCAGCAGCAGGCCGGCCAGCTCGGCATTCTCCACGCCCTCGGCCACAACCTCCAGCGACAGGTCGCGACCCAGGTTGACGACCGATTTGACGATCTTGGCCGAGCCCTCGTCCTTGTTCATCGTCAGAACGAAGTAGCGGTCGATCTTCAACGTATCGAAGGGCAGACGCGCCAGATAGGACAGGGACGAGAAGCCGGTGCCGAAGTCGTCCAGCGCCAGGCTCGCCCCGGCTTCGCGAAGTTGGGTCAGGACCTCGGCGGCGTGCGCGGTGTCGCGCATGATGTCGCCCTCGGTGACTTCCAGCTTCAGCGCGCCGCGCGGCAGGCCGGTTTCCTGGATGATGCGAGCCACGTCCTCGACCAGATGGTCGCGTTCGATCTCGCCGACCGAAAGGTTCACGCTGCAGAACAGCTTGCCCGCGCCGGGGTGGCGGTGCAGCCACTCGGCCAACTGACGCGAGGCCTGGGTCATCATCAGCAGGCCCAGTTCGTTCATCAGGCCCATTTCGTCGGCCAGGGTCAGGAACTCGTCCGGCGGCACCAGGCCGCGCTGCGGATGGCGCCAGCGCACCAGGGCCTCGAAGCCGGCGACGGCTCCGGTCTTCAGGTTCACGATGGGCTGATAGAAGGGCTCGATCTCGCCACGCACGAAGGCGTTGCGCAGATCCGATTCCAGCGCCAGGCGCGACAGGCTGTCGGTCTCCAGCGCCCGGCCATAGGCGGCCGCCCCGCCGCGCCCGGCGGTCTTGGCCTGCTCCACCGCCAGCTCGACCCGGCGCAACAGTTCGGCGGGGTCAGGCGCATCCGGCCCGCCCTCGGCAGCGACAGCGCCGATGGAGACGGTCGGATAGATGTCGAAGCCGGCGACGCGCAGCGGCTGCTCCAGCGCCTCACGCATGCGTTCGCTGGCGCTGGTGGCGCCACGCGGTGCCAGGACGGCGAACTCATCCTCCCCGATGCGGGCCGGTGAGCAGTCCTGGGAAAAGGCGCCGGACAGGCGCGAGCCCAGGGCCGACAGCACCAGATCGGCGCGTTCATGTCCCAGGGCCTCGTTCAGGCGGCGCAGGCGATCCACGTCGGCCACAACCAGCTCATAATCGCCTGGCTGGGCCAAGGTCTCGGCCACACGAACCAGGAAGGTGCGGCGGTCCAGCAGGCCCGTGAGGACGTCGCGGTCGGCGCCGGCGAACTTGGTCTCCAGCGCCACCACGCCCGCCGCGCGCAGACCGTCCTCCAGCCATACGCCGCGCCACAGGCAGGTCTCGCAGCCGCGCATGCGCAGACGCACGGCGATCTCGGTCCCCTCGGCCTGGGGCTTCAGCAGGCGGTCGGCCAGGGCGCGGTCCTGCGGCATGGCCAGGGCGGCGAAGGCGGCGCCCGAGCACTCTGGCGCCAGTGGGCCAAGGCCCAATGATCGCGTGGCCCCGGTAAAGCGAATCTGGTCGTCGGCGGGGGTCCAGATCCACAGCGCGGCATCGGCGGCGGCCAGCGCCTCGATCGCCGTCGTCGGGTCCCAGGCCAGCGCTCTGGATCGTGTATTCAAAGCGAATCCCGGGTGTAAGAACTGAACACGGCCGGGTCCGGGACGAACTCGTCCTCGATGACGCCGAACAGCAGATGATCTGCCCATGCGCCGTTAATTTTCAAATAAGCTTTCGCCAGTCCTTCATGCCGAAAGCCCGCCTTTTCCAGAACTCGGCGCGAGGCCTGGTTGGTCGGGACGCAGGCGGCCTCGACCCGGTGCAGCTTCAACGCTCCGAAGGCGAAGCCCAGCATGGCCAGCGCCGCCGCCGTGCCCGCCCCCTGCCCGGCGTAGGGCTGACCGATCCAGTAGCCGAGCGTGCCGGTCTCAGCCACGCCGCGCCGGATGTTGGACAGGGTAATGGCTCCCATGAGCCGTTCTTCCTCGGGATCAAAGACGAACAGGGGCCAGGCCGTCCCCAACTCCATCTCGCGAGCATAGCCCCCCAGGCGACGACGAAAGGCCGAGCGGGTCAGGTCGTCCTCGGCCCAGGCGGGCTCCCACGGCTGCAGGTAGTCGCGCGATCCGCCACGCAATTCGGCCCATTCCGCATGGTCCGAGGGACGCGGCGGGCGCAGCAGGACCCCCTGTCCGCGCAGGACCGGTCCGGTCGCCTCGGCCATCCAGTCGAACAGGGCCATGGGCGCAGATTACCTTGATGCGCCGCCGACGCCAGCCAGGACTTAGCCGCCCTGCTTCAATCGCGCAGAGAAGGCCGCGCCCGCTGGTCCCGCCGCCTTGGGCCCCAGGACCGCCGTAGCTGTTCGGCCGGCCTCGATCAGGGACCGGCCGACGGCGCGCAGGTCGTCGCTGGTCTGGGCCAGGATGCGCGCGGCGCTGTCCTCCGACAGGACCGGTGCGCCAAAGATCAGCGTCTGGGCGGCGTTGCGGCCCGCGCGGCTGGCGGGGCTTTCATCGGCCATCCAAAGGGTCGCGTTCAGCACGGCCTTGGCCCGTGACAGCTCGGCGTCGGTCGGGCCTTTTTCGGCCAGGTCCAGCAGTTCGGCGGCGCTGACCTCGGCCAGCTCGACGGCGCGGTCGGCGGCGGCCCCGGCGTAGATGCCGAGAAGGCCGGCGTCCTCATAGGCCTCCTGATAGGCGTCGATGGCGTAGGCCAGACCCCGGTCCTCACGCGCGCTCTGGAACAGGCGAGACGCCATGCCCCCACCCAGGATTTCGGTGAACAGCCGCAGCGCCGGCAGACGCGGGTCCAGCGCCCCCATGGACGGCAGTTGGAAGACCAGGTTGGCCTGTTCGATCTTGCGGGTCAGCCGGGCCTCGCCGTCGACGAAGACGGCGGGCGCCAGGACCTCGACCGGGGTCGTCGCCTCCTGACCGAACCAGCGCTCGGCCAGGGCCAAAAGCTCGTTTTCGTCCACCGCGCCCGACACGGCGACGACCATCCGGTCGGGAGAGTAAAGGCGAGCGCGCCAGTCGGCCACGGCCACGCGGTCGGCCGCCTTCAGGCTGTCGACCGTGCCGAGGATCGGACGGCCCAGCGACTGCCCGGCATAGGCCTGGGTCTGGGCCATCTCGAAGACGTGGTCGTCCGGAGTGTCGAAGGCCTCGGCGATCTCCTGGGCCACAACGTCCTTCTCGCGGACGATCTCGACGGGATCGAGCGTGGGACGGAAGACCAGGTCCGACACCACCTGCATGGCCAGCGGCAGGGAGCCGTGCAGGGCGCGGATGTCGAAGCTGGTGCGCTCATAGCCGGTGGCGGCGTTGATCGAGCCGCCCTCGGCCTCGATGCGCTCGACGATGTCGCGGGCGCCCATGTCGCCGGCGCCCTTGAACACCAGATGCTCCAGCAGGTGCGACCAGCCGGAGCGGGCCTCGTCCTCCATCCGCGCCCCGCCGCGCACGGCGACGGTCAGGGCGAAGGTCCGAAGACCGGGCATGGGGTCGCAGACGACGCGGACGCCATTGGACAGGGTGTGAAGGCGAGCGGTCAGGATGCGGTGCCCTTGCGGGTCAGGCGGCGGCGCAGCAGCACCGCATAGAAGGCGATCAGGGCGACGGCGAGACCGAACCAGGTCAGGGCGTATCCCAGGTGGTTGTTGGTGAAGGCGGCCGGCGGCGCCGAGGGCTTCAGCGCCTGCCAGCCGGGATTCGTCGAGGTCGTGGCGAAGACGGTGAAGGGCGAGATCGGCCCCTCGACCTTGAGCGCGCGAGCCATGGCCTCGGCGTCGCGGCCGTAGAAGCGGCCTTCAGCCGGCGGCGGGGTCAGGGCGCTGGGCGCCGGCGCGCGGCGCAGGACGCCGGTGATGACCACGGGCATGGCGTCGGCGGCGTTCACCGACGGAAGGCTGGAAATTTCGGCGGAAACGAAGCCGCGATCGACCAGCAGGGTCGGCGCGCCCTCCTCCCCTTCAGGGCGGCAGGCCGAGACCAGACGCACGCCCGCGTCGCCGTCTTCGATGGATTGAAGTTCGACGAAGGGCGCCGGGCCCAGGCCGCGACAGGTCAGGATCACGCGGCGGAACTCGGGGTTCTCGGCCTTCAGAGCCTCGGCCAAGGGGACGGGCGGCAACTCCGCGGCGGCCTCGGCCCCGGCGATCAGGCCCTCCTTCCACTGCA
>JALAGW010000382.1 GCA_022712235.1 Brevundimonas sp.
CTCCGGGTTCTGGATCGGCGGCTCGATGCCCAGCGGGTCGAGGTTGGCCTGGAGATGGCCGCGCACGCGATAGGCGCGGATCAGCATCAGGGCGCGGATGGAATCGTGGGCGGCGGCGCGCACGTCGGCGGCTGAAACGGCCCCGAGGCGTCAGCCACCGGAGCGGCCGGACGCGGACCGGGTTTGCCGGCGGCCTTGGGATCGACCTTGGGGGCCGGCCAGCGGCCGTCGAACACGGCGGTTTCCTCGGTCGGCTCGGTCGCGCCCGAACGGCCCCAGGAGCCGGCGGCCGCCGACTGCTTCACCAGGTCGGCGTTGTCCTTCAACTGGTCGAAGAAGGCGCGCCATTCCCCCGGCACCGAGCCGGGGTCCGCGGCCCATTTTTCGTGCAGGTCCTCAATGAAGGCGGCGTTCGCGCCATAGAGGAAACTGGTCTCGGCAAAGACCTGGTTCAGCTGACCTGCATCGTCCGCCATTTTGCTCTCGTCGTCCTACATTCCGGCCGCGCGCGCACGCCTGCGCGGTGAGCGGCGCCGCTCATATAGGCCGTGTTTCCTTACTGGTCATGACCGAAGCGGGGCGGACAGGGTGGAAATTGGTCGAATTGGCAAGAAAAAACGCCCCCGGACGATTCCGGAGGCGTTTCAAAAGGTCACAGGGCGCGAAATTTAGCCCCGGAACAGGGTTCGGTCGCACTCGCCGCCCCTGAAACGAGGACCCCGCCATTGAGGGTGACGCGGTCAACTCGCTCAAGCAGCGAGCCGCCGCGCGGCGAGCGTAGCGACCTTGCTGCGCTCAAGAAGCGAGCGACCGCGTCGCGAGCGTAGCGCTCTGAAGGACTTCTTAGCCCTTCAGCACTTCCAACAGCGTGTGGCCCAGGCGCGCCGGCGACGGCGAGACGCGGATGCCCGCGGCCTCCATGGCGGCGATCTTGGATTCCGCGTCGCCCTTGCCCCCCGAAACGATGGCGCCGGCGGGGCCCATGGTGCGGCCGGCCGGAGCCGTGCGACCGGCGATGAAGCCGGCCATCGGCTTCTTGCGGCCCTTCTTGGCTTCGTCGATCAGGAACTGGGCGGCGTCTTCTTCGGCGCCGCCGCCGATTTCACCGATCATGATGATCGACTCGGTGGCGTCGTCGGCCAGGAACATTTCCAGGACGTCGATGAACTCGGTGCCCTTGACCGGGTCGCCGCCGATGCCGACGGCCGTGGTCTGACCCAGGCCGGCGTTGGTGGTCTGGAACACGGCTTCATAGGTCAGGGTGCCCGAGCGCGAGACGACGCCGACCGAACCCTTGGAGAAGATATTGCCCGGCATGATGCCGATCTTGCACTCGTTCGGGGTCAGGATGCCGGGGCAGTTCGGGCCCAGCAGGCGCGAATTGGAGCGGTCCAGGCGGGCCTTGACGCGCACCATGTCCAGCACCGGGATGCCTTCGGTGATGCAGGTGATGAAGGGGATCTCGGCCTCGACGGCCTCGATGATGGCGTCGGCCGCGCCTGCCGGCGGGACATAGATGACGGTGGCGTCGGCGCCGGTGGCGTCGCGGGCTTCGGCGACCGAGGCGTAGATCGGCAGGGTTTCGCCGTGCGAACCGGTCCAGTTGGTGCCGCCCTTGGTCGGGTGCACGCCGGCGACCATCTGGGTGCCGTGGTAGGCCAGGGCCTGTTCGGTGTGGAAGCCGCCGGTCTTGCCGGTCAGGCCTTGCACGATGATCTTGGTGTTCTTGTCGACGAGAATGGACATGGCGCTCTATTCGTTGGTCGTGTTCAGGAGACGGATGCTGGCATCCGCAATGCGGTAAACGGTGATATTCAAAATGTCGGTGGCGGGACTGTAGGTCGAACGCAGCAACTCCTTGCCGCCTTTTGACCACTCACGCCCCTCGCCCTCGGCAGAGGAAAGTGCAAAGCCGCCTTCAGCAGCCAAGCTCTCGATCTCCTCACGCCACTCAGCGCCCGGCCCCGTAATCAAGACGGAGCACGTGCGATGAGCAGGCTTGGCGATCTGCTTGCCGCCTCGAGTTTCCGACGCGGTGGCGTCAGACCCGGTCAGCATGATTTTGACGTTCCCCTTGGCGAAACCTGTTCCCCAGCCAGAAACCCCAGGCGGCGGGTTGAACCGCAGGGGCTCCCAACCGTCAGCTTGGGCCATGGCTTCGAATGCATCCCGTTCCATGGAGCCGGTAAAACAGGCCTGGCGCACAACGCTCGCCACAGTCACGGGAGCCGGGCGAGACTCTGCGCACGCAGAGGTCGCCAGACCGGCCAGAAACAGGGCGAGCGCCGCTCGCATCAGCCGACCGCCGCGACGATCTTCTGGGCGGCGTCGTCGAGATCGTCGGCCGCCTGGATGGTCAGGCCGCTCTCGTTCAGGATCTTCTTGCCCAGCTCGGCGTTGGTGCCTTCCAGACGCACCACCAGCGGCACCTTCAGGCCCACTTCCTTGACGGCCGCGACCACGCCTTCGGCGATGACATCGCACTTCATGATGCCGCCGAAGATGTTGACCAGGATGCCCTGGACCGCCGGGTCAGCGGTGATGATCTTGAAGGCCGCCGCGACCTTGTCCTTGCCGGCGCCGCCGCCGACGTCGCAGAAGTTGGCCGGCTCCTTGCCGTACAGCTTGATGATGTCCATGGTCGCCATGGCCAGGCCGGCGCCGTTGACCATGCAGCCGATGTTGCCGTCCAGGGCGACGTAGGCCAGATCCCATTCCGAGGCTTCGATTTCCTTGGCGTCTTCCTCGGTCTCGTCGCGCAGTTCCTTGATGTCGGGGTGACGGAACAGGGCGTTGCCGTCGAACGACACCTTGGCGTCCAGAACGCGCAGGTGGCCGTTTTCCATGACGATCAGCGGGTTCACTTCCAGCATGGCCATGTCCTTCTCGACGAAGGCCTTGTACAGGGCCGGGAACAGCGACTTGCCGTCTTCACGGGCGTCGCCTTCCAGCTTCAGCGCGTCCGACAGGGTCGCGCAGTCGGCTTCGGTCACGCCGGTCGTCGGGTCGATGACGACGGTGATGATCTTTTCCGGGGTGTCGTGGGCGACGGCCTCGATGTCCATGCCGCCCTCGGTCGAGACGACGAAGGAGATGCGGCCGTAGGCGCGGTCGACCAGGATCGACAGGTAGAGTTCGCGGGCGATGTCGGCGCCGTCTTCGATATAGAGACGGTTGACCTGCTTGCCGGCCTCGGTCGTCTGGGCCGTCACCAGGGTGTTGCCCAGCATTTCCTTGGCGTTCTTGACCACGTCCTCGATCGAGAAGGCCAGGCGCACGCCGCCCTTGGCGTCAGCCGGCAGTTCCTTGAACTTGCCCTTGCCGCGGCCGCCGGCGTGGATCTGCGACTTCACCACATAGAGCGGGCCAGGCAGCTGCCTGGCGGCGGCTTCGGCCTGATCGGCCGAGGTGATGGCCACGCCTTCGGCGACCGGAGCGCCAAAGGCCTTGAGAACCTGCTTGGCCTGATACTCGTGAATGTTCATGTCTGATCCGCGCCGTTGGGAGGAGGGTTGTGGAAACTTTGGTCGCGCTTATAGGCGTCGCGCCTTCGCCTGCGCAACCGCCCCCCGCCTTATGGCCGTCAGAGCCTTTTTCTATGACCCAAGCGGGGCCGGATCAGTCGACCCAGTCCTTCTTCAGCGTGCGCGAGGCGCCGAACAGCAGGGCCGACGACAGCAGGTAGAAGCCCATGCCCGTATAGATGGCCCAGCGCAGGCTCTCCTCGCCGAAGGTCGGACGCAGCAGATCCGACATCCAGCCGAAGTAGTAGATGCCGACGGCGATCCCCAGCAGGTTGTTGATCAGCAGGAAGAGGGCCGAGGCCGTGGTGCGCATGGCCGGGGTCCCCAGATGCTGCACCGCCGCCGTGATCGGCCCCAGCCAGGTCAGGTTCAGCCCCGTCGGGATCAGGAAGATCAGGAAGGCCAAAGTCAGGGCCGCGGCTCCGTTGGGATCAGCCCCCGGCATGACGGCCCCGACCAGGGCGCCCGAGTTCATGGCCAGCAGGAAGCAGGGCACAGAGATCAGGAAGGCGACGGCGGGCGTCAGCGGATAGGCGCCCTTGGATTTCTTGCCCAGACGGTCTGCCATGACCCCGCCCAGCCAGATGCCGGCCACGCCGCCGACCATGACGATGGCCGAATAATACCAGGCCGTCTGCGACAGGGTCAGGCCGAAGCTGCGCATGAAGAAGCTGGGCAGCCAGGCGGCGACGCCATAGCCGCAGACCGAAGACGAGGCCGCGCCGAAGGCCAGCAGCCAGAAGCTCGGCTTGGGCGCCAGGGTCTTGAGCACCTCGCCGAAGGGCGGCGCCTTCTGCACGACCGGCGCGGCCTGGGGCGTTTCAGCGACAGGCGCATCCAGACCGCCGCGTCTGGGGTCCCTGACCGTCAGGCGCAGGATGGGCGCCACCACGACGCCCAGGACGCCGACGACGATGAAGGCCGTGCGCCAGCCCCAGGTCGCCGCCAGCAGGCCGCCGACCAGGGTGCCCGCCGCCATGCCCAGCGGAATGCCGAAGGCGTAGGCGGCCAGCGCCCGCGCGCGCTGCGACTTGGGGAAGTAGTCGGCGATCAGGGAATAGGCCGGCGCCACGCCGCCCGCCTCGCCGATGCCCACGCCCATGCGACACAGGAACAGCTGGCCGAACGAGCCCGCCACTCCGCACAGGGCGGTGAAGCCCGACCAGATGGTCAGGGCCGCGGTCATGATCCAGACGCGGCTGACCCGATCCGCCAGCCAGGCGATGGGAATGGCCAGGGTCGAATACAACAGGGCGAAGGCCAGGCCGCCCAGAAGCCCGAACTGGCTGTCCGACAGGCCGAACTCGGCCTTCAGCGGCGCCGCCAGGATGCCGATGATCTGACGATCCAGGAAGTTCAGCATGTAGATGAGGATCAGGATCCCCAGCACATAATAGCGATAGCCGGGGGAGACGGCCTTCTCGACGGTCTCCTTGGGCGCTGCGGCCTCGGACGTGGTCATGGCGTGCCCCCCTCGGGCTTCTTCTGTCTTGTTGAAGCGACGGTAGCGGCGCCGCCAGGCGACGCCAAAAGAAAAAGGGCGGCGGCTCACGTCGGAACCGCCGCCCGCGATCAGATGATCAGGCGTTCAGGAGAGATGTCCCGATCAGAACTTGTATTGCAGCGAGGCCGTCACGGTGCGCGGCGGGCCGTAGTAGCCGATCAGGGAGTCGTTGTAGGCGGCACCCGCGAAGTTGTAGCCGCCGACGCGGTACTCCTCGTCCGTCAGGTTCTTGCCATAGACGCCGACGGTCCAGGTGCGGCTCGGATCGGTCCACACCACCGACAGGTCGACCAGGGCGAAGGCGTCCTGGTCCAGCACCGGGTTGGGGAACTCGAACTGGCTGTAGTCGTCGCGATAGCTGACCGACGGGGTCACCGCCAGCGAGCCGCCCGCCACGTCGCCGCGCCAGGTCAGGCCCAGGTAGCCGGTCCACTTCGGCGCGTTCTGCAGCACCACCAGGCTCGAGATGTCCTCATACTCCTGGGTCGTCAGATTGTAGCGCAGGAACTCCTCGAACTTGGAGTCGAGGTAGCCCACGGCGAAGTTGGCCGTCAGGCTGTCGGTCAGGACCAGCGCGCCTTCCACCTCGGCGCCAAAGAATTTCGACGAACCGACATTGTCGACGAAGCTGGCGATGCCGCCCACGGCCGGAACCTGGGTCGTGACCTGCTGGTCCTGATACTCGTTATAGAAGATGGCCGAAGCGAAGCTGAGGCGGCGGTCGAAGGCCGAGCCCTTCAGGCCGATTTCATAGGAATCGACCGTTTCCGGCTGATAGCCGTCAACCGTGTCCGGCGTCAGGATGGCGTCGCCCCGCATGTCGAAGCCGCCCGACTTGAAGCCCTTGGAATAGGAGGCGTAGCCGGTCAGGCGGTCCGAGAAGTCATAGGACAGCGAGGCCTTGGGCGTGAACTGGTCGAAGGTGTTCGAGCGCGTGTAGTCGGTGCGCAGCAGGATCGGAGCGCGCTCTGCGCCGCCCAGCAGCGGACTGCGGGTCGCCCCCAGATAGTTGGCGCGGAAGACGTGGCCGGTCTTGTCGTCCATGGTGTAGCGAGCGCCCAGGCCCAGGTGCAGACGGTCCGTCAGGTCCAGATTCACGTCGGTGAACAGGGCGATGCTGGTCGTCTCGACATAGCCGGCGGTGCCGATGACGATGCCGAAGTTCTGGGCGATGGTGTCGAAGGCGCCCGAGGCGGTGCCGTCCAGATAGAAGAGGCCGGCGACGCCCTGAATCCGGTCCGTGCTGAACAGGGCCTGGAATTCCTGGGTGAACTGATGGTCGCCATAGACGGCCGGCACATCCAGGGTCGGCGCCGGGGTATTGTCGAAGTCGATCAGGGTGTCGGTGTCGCCGGTGCGATAGGCGGTGATCGACTTGAAGGACCAGACGTCGTTGAGGTCGACCTGAGCGGTCAGCGACACGCCTTCGGTCGTCACCTTGTTCCGATCGCCGAGGCCGGCGTAGGTGTCATAGACGCTGTCCGGCACGCCCGCGCCGGGGCCGACGCCGGCGAGCTCGCGGTGGCCGTGGCGGGGGTTCGACCTGTCCTCGACCCGGTCATAGGCCAGGCGGAAGAAGGCGTTGTCGTAGGGCTGGAACTCGACGCTGACCCGACCGGCCAGAACATCCTTGTCATAGTGCTCGGCACCCGTGTTCAGGTTCTCGCCATAGCCGTCGCGGTTGTAGCTGGCGATCGCGCCGCCGATGCGCAGCTTGTCGGTGACGGGCATGGAGCCCTGAGCCAGCAGATCGACCTGGTTGTAGCTGCCGTAGGCGCCGCGCAGGGTCAGTTCCGGCGAATCCGGGTCCAGACGCGAGGTGACGTATTTGATGGCGCCGCCGACCGTGTTGCGGCCGTACAGCGAGCCCTGCGGGCCGCGCAGGACCTCGATGCGCTGGATGTCGAAGATGTCCAGCACCGCGCCCTGGGGACGGGCCACATAGACGTCGTCGACATAGAGGCCCACGCCGGGCTCGAAGCCCCACAGGGGGTCCTGCTGGCCGATGCCGCGGATGAAGGAGATCAGGGTCGAGTTCGAACCGCGCGCGACCTGAACCGTGGCGTTCGGGGTCTGCTGCTGCAGGGCGGTGATGTCGGTCGCGCCCGTCTCCTCCAGGCGTTCGGCGCCCAGGGCCGAAACCGAGACCGGCACGTCCTTCAGGGTTTCTTCGCGGCGACGCGCGGTCACGACGACATCGTCGATGCTGGAGACCTGCGCCTCGGCCGAAACCTCCTGCGCCACGGCCGTGGCCGACAGCGCGCCCCAGGCGGCGCCCGCCAGCAAGACGGTCTTCACGAGTCTGTTCATTTGGATCCCAATCCCTGTTTCCAGCCCAATCGACGCTTTTATTCAGCGTTCAATGATTTTCATGGAACGTGCCGGTCTTTCGACGATCTGTCAAACGGCCACGCTGAAAGCCGCCGCAAATCAGCCCCGCCTGTGGCGCCGTTGCACTGAGGGTCGAAGCGCGACTAGCTTGCGCCCATGAAACCAGACGACGATCTCGCCCCGACCCTGCCGCCCGTCGTCGTCGCCCCGGCCCGTCGCGGCCGCCCCAGAAAGACCAAGACAACGGGCGCCGGCGAAACCCGCGACGCCATCCTCAACGCGGCCGAGGACCTCTTCTCCAAGCACGGCTTCTATGGCGTCACCATCCGTGAGGTGGCGCGCGAGGCGGGCGTGGATACGGCCCTCGTCCACTATTATTTCGGGGCCAAGAAGGACCTGTTCGACGCCGTCTTCACCCGCCGGGCCGAGGTGTGGAACGCCGAGCGCGTCGCCGCCGTCGACCGCTACGCCGAGGCGGCCGGAGACGCCATGACCCTGGAGGGCCTGTTCGAGGCCTTCCTGCGCCCGCCCTTCCAGTGGTCGCTGAAGGGCGGGCCGGGCTGGAAGCACTACGCCGCCCTGGTGGCCCAGACCAACGCCAACCCGGCCTTCGGCGGCGAGACCATGGCCCGCTATTTCGACCCGGCGATCCGTCGTCTGCTGGAACTGGTCAAGCGGGTCCTGCCCGAGGCCGAGGAGACCGACCTCTACTGGGCCTATCACAACCTGTCGGGCGCCCTGACCCTGACCCTGGGCGAGACGGGACGGCTTGACCGCCTGTCCGGCGGGCTGTGCAAGTCCGGCGATCTGGACAGCGCCTGCGACTACATGGTGCGCTTCGCCGCCGCCGGCTTCCGCGCCGTCTGCGGTTCCAAGCGCGCGTGACCGTTCGGCTGGATTTCTCGCCGGGTTCCAGGGCGCGCGACTTCCTGCGCGGCCTGGCCGTGGCCGTGGGCGCCGGCGTCTTCCTGGCGCTCGGCGGCGCCTTCGGCTCGAACGGCGCGCCGCTGGCCCAGCGCCTGGCCTACTGGGTGCCCGTGCTCGTCGTCGGCGGTCTGTGGGGACATCTGTGCAGCCTGCTGATCGACCGGTTCATCGACGTGGACGCCCGTCCCTGGCTGGGCGCCGCCGCCCTGACCCTGGTCATCACCGGGCCCCTGACCGTCATGATCTGGGCCTTGACCGGCCTGATGTTCGAGGGCCGTCTGCGTCACGCCGACGACCTGCGCCATTTCTTCGCCCCGGTGGCCCTGATCACCGCCGTGCTCAGCATCCTGAACGTCTTCCTGGGCCGCAAGCAGCCGGTCGAGACCCACGCCGCCGCGCCCGGCGCCGCGCCCGCCCGCTTCCTCGAGCGCCTGCCGCCGAAGCTGCGCAGCGCGCGCCTGATCGCGGTCCAGGCCGAGGACCACTATCTGCGTCTGCACACGGATCGGGGCTCGGACCTGATCCTGATGCGCCTGTCCGACGCCCTCGACGAACTGGAAGGTCTGGAAGGCGCCCAGACCCACCGCAGCTGGTGGGTGGCCCGCGACGCCGTCGCCTCCGTCGCCCGCGGCGACGGCCGCGCCGCCCTGACCCTGGACGGCGGCGGCGACCGCGAACTGATCGCCCCCGTCAGCCGCCGCTACGCCAAGGCGCTGCGAGAAGCGGGGTGGTGGTAGATCACAACGAACCGCTGCCTTGCGCTTCAGGCATTGCCCTCCTGCCAAGCTTCGCCGATGCTTGTTCGATCAAACCATACAGGGCGACAAGGACCGTGAACAAATGGCTCAGAAAGCTGTTCGGCAAAACCACGATTGATAGTCCTGAGAGCCGTCTTCTGACGCCGGACCGGACGTTGGACACAGCAATTCACGAAACATCCGTCGCCAGCACACCGCCCTTCGTCGCTCTGAACGAGCTTGAAGCTCTCCTGATCGCCGCCAGCACTGACCCCATGCAGCGCAGCGAGTTCCAAGACGTCATGCTGAAGTCAGACCTTCTGGCAGCGACGCCCGAGGCACACGACAGCAGCGGATGGCGGACCCTGAAAAAATCAGAGCGCGTATCCCTCCTGAACGTGCCTGCCCCGGACGGCTTGACGGTAGCCGCCGTCTTCACCTCCGAGCAGAGGATCATCGACGCCTTTGGAGCCGGGACCGGCTTTATCCAGATGAACGGAGCGGCTCTTCTCGAACTGGTCGCCGAAAGCGGCGCCTTCCTGAACCCCGGCTCCGTCTATGGCGTCCACTGGACCGCTGACCAGCTCAGCGCCATCCTAGGCAAGCCGGTCAGGATCACCATCCAGAAGGACACGCAAGTCATGCTCGGAGCGCCCAAAGAGCGGCCAGAGGCGCTTCTGGACGCTCTGACCCGCTCCCTTTCCGCCGAGAACCGCATTCGTGAGGCCTGGCTTGCGCTCGCGCACTGGCCAGAAGAGGACAGGTGGTCTTGGTATCTGGACGTTAGAACCGCAATGCCAGGTGACGACGTCAGCGCCCTGCTCGCTGAGGCTTTCAAGCTCTCGAGCCAAACGGGACTGACGCTCGATATGAGGGTCACGAACGAGAATGAAGCAGAGGGCTCAGGGATCCGATTGATCCCAACCTCCACTCACTAACTCACACCCAGTTCCCGTGAAACGCCGCCGGCAGGGCCACGTCGGCGCGCCAGGTGGCGACCGGGCCGTCCTCGACCCGCATCAGGTCCAGCACGTGCAGTTCGCTGACCCCGGCCTTCAGATTGATGGTCGGGCCGACCAGCCAGGCGTCGGCCTCGTGCGTCCCGCCGGGCCTGGGCACATAGACCATCTCGTCGGTCACATGGTCGGGGCCGAAATCGAAGGATCGCGTCCGGCCTGACGACCAGTCCGTCACCCCCACCGCCGAGGCCAGGGGCCGGTCGGCGCGCTCGCCCGTGGTGTGCAGGCTGAAACGGCGGGCCAGACCGGCGCGACGCGGATCGCCGCGCGGGAACTCGCCGACCACGCCGGTCCGTTCCAGCCGCCCGCGCCCGCCCGCCTCCAGCACCACCATGGCCAGTTCGGCCGGGTCGTGGCCCAGGGGCACGCCGTTCAGCACCTCATGGGCGCCGCGCGCGGCGAAATCCATGTCCTTGTGGGCGCACAGGTCGAGACGGATCGTGCCGTCCGCCTCCTCCCAGGCGTCGCCCGCGTGGAAGAAGCCGAAGGGCGGCAGCTCATAGATCCGGCGACGGCTCAGGTCGGCCTTGTCGACCACCAGCACCTGGGTCCCCGCCTCGGGCGTCCAGTCGAAGCCCGCCGACATGGGCATGGCGTTGCGCGCATGGACCCAGGGCTGCAGCACGATGACCAGATGGCGGGCCGTGGCGCTGAAGTCGTGGATATAGCTGGCGCGCGGCAGGGCGATCACCTCGGCGTCCTCCAGCCTCCCGTCCGCCGCCAGACGCCAGACCATGGCCTGCCTGCCGTTCACGCCCAGGTTCCAGATACGGCCGTCCGGCTCGATGCGCGGATGGGCCAGGAAGGGCATGTTCTTCAGGTCGGGACGCAGGGTCACGAAGTCCTCGGTCTCCAGGGTCTCGGGGTCCATGGCCAGGGGCGAGCCCGCCTCCCACAGCGCCCACAGCTTGCCGCCGACCCTGTGCACCGAGGTGTTGGCCGGGCTGGCGTCGTCGGCCGAGCCGATGCGGGCGCGCGGATCGCCTGTCGTGCCGAAGCCCGGCATCAGCATGGCCCCGACCTCGGTCTCCTGACGCCGCTTGGGCGTGTCGGCGAAGCGGGCGGCCAGGCTGGCCTGACCATCCTGCACCCGCCAGCGACGGATCAGGCCGTCGCCGTCGAACCAGTGCTGGGACGAGCCGCCGGGCCGACGGAACTTGGCCGGGCCGTTGCGATAGAGGCTGCCGGACAGACCGGCGGGCGCCTGGCCGTGCACCAGACGCAGGGCGCGCGGCGCCACGTCGCCCTCGACGTCGGCGGTGGCCAGCGACCAGTCGGCGGTCGCGGCCAATACCCGGTTCTGGGCCTGCGCAGCATAGGCCCGGTCAGGCGTCACGACGCGGGCGGCGGCGAGCGCGGCGGCGCCCATGAACAGGGTGCGGCGGGTCGGGGTCATGACGGCCTCTTCGGACAGCAAGGCTTAGCGGATGCGGATGGTCTGGGCCGTGGCGCCGGAGACCTCGAAGCGGGCGCGGTCCCACTTGGCCGGTCCCATGTTGCCCACCGCATTATTGGAGAAGGCGAAGGGTTCGGTCGGCATGCCGAACGGGTTGACGTCCACCTTTCCGTTGCCGTTGACGTCGTGGAAGGCCTTCATGCCATAGGCGCCGGCGGGCAGGTCGAACACCGCCTCGCGCCGGCCCGCCGCCACGTCCACATGGGCCGCGCGCGCCGGCTGTCCGCCCTCGTAAGACGCCTCGCTGTCATAGAGGGCGACCAGGACCGCGCCGGTCTCGGCGCCCGTCTCGAAGGTCAGGATCAGGCGGTTGTCGGCCTGGGCGAAGGCGGGAGAAGCAAGGGCCAGAAC
>JALAGW010000383.1 GCA_022712235.1 Brevundimonas sp.
GACCTATGTGCTTCTTGCGGTCCCGGAAGCGGCGCAGCCGCTATCCGGGACCGCAAGAAGCACATAGGTCGGCGCCTTGGGTGGTCCCGGATCTTCGGCTCGCAAACGAGCCTCCGTCCGGGATGACGAGGGATCAGGTCCCGTAAAGGCCTGCCGCCGTCCGTCCCGGCACGTCCAGCTGCGTCAGGGACAGCGGCGGCGGGTCCAGCGTCACGCCCAGCGTCTGATAGGCCGCCGTGCTGGCGAAACCATAGGGCTCGGCGTCGGCGTTGCTGAAGACATAATAAACGGCGCTGACACGGGTCATCACCGCCGCCGCCAGACACATGGGGCAAGGATGACCGCTGGCGTAGAGAACGCTGCCCGACAGATCGACGGTCCCCAGCGTCGGACCCGCCTGACGCAGGGCCTCCATCTCGGCGTGGGAACTGGGATCGCAGGTCGCCATCATCCGGTTGACGCCAGCGCCCACGACGCCGCCGTCCTTGACCAGAACCGCGCCGAAGGGCCGCCCACCCGCGCGGACGTTCTCAAGGGCCAGATCGACCGCCTGGGCCAGCCAGCGGCGGTGTCCGGCGTCGCTCACGGCCGTCAGACCACTTCCTTCAGCAGGGCGCTCTTGTAAGCGTCGACCCACAGGTTGCGGTGACGGCGGCTGCGCTCGGCGTGATAGATGTGGGCCAGCTCAGCGTAGGACCGGTCGAAGTCCTCGTTGACCAGGACGTAGTCGAACTCGTCGCAGTGCTCGATCTCGCCCTTGGCGTTGGCGACGCGACGCTCGATCACGTCCTCGGCGTCCTGCGAGCGCGTCACCAGGCGGCGGCGCAGTTCTTCCAGGCTGGGCGGCAGGACGAAGACGCGGGCGGCGTCACCGGGGCATTTCTCGGCCACGTCGCGGGCGCCCTGCCAGTCGATGTCGAACAGGACGTCGCGGCCCTCGGCCAGGGCGCGGTCCACCGGCGCGCGCGGCGAGCCGTAGCGGTTGCCGTGCACGTCGGCCCATTCCAGGAAGGCGTCGGCGTCGATCAGACGCTGGAATTCCTCGTGCGTGACAAAATGATAGTCGCGGCCGTCGACTTCGCCTGGGCGGATGCCGCGCGTGGTCATGGACACCGACAGCTCCAGCCCCTTGTGGTCGGCCATCAGGCGACGGCACAGCGACGTCTTCCCGGCCCCCGACGGACTGGCCACGATCAGCAGGACGCCACGGCGGGGGGTGCGGTTATTCGACATTCTGAACTTGTTCTCGAAGCTGCTCGATGACGGCCTTCAGTTCGAGGCCGATTCCGGTGAGCGGCGTGGTAGCGGATTTCGAGCAGAGCGTGTTCGCTTCGCGCATGAATTCCTGCATCAGGAAGTCGAGTTTTCGCCCGGCGGGGGGTTGCTGCAACAGTGTCCGGGCCGAGGCGACGTGCGCGGTCAGGCGATCCAGTTCCTCACGCACGTCCGCCTTGGTGGCGAGGGCGGCGGCTTCAAGGAAGATTCGCTCATCCAGACCCGGCGCGTCGGGTGCCAGTTCACTGATCCGGCGGGTGAAGCGTTCGCGGATCGCCTCCGTCTGGCTGGAAGCCTCGACCTCGGCGCGCGCAACCAGGGCCTCGATGGTTCCGACGAAATCGTGGATCACCGGCGTCAGTTGCTCGCCTTCGCGTTGACGCGACAGCTTCAAGGCGTCCAGCGCCTGTTCAATGGTGGCGGCGATGGCGGCCTCGACGGCGGCGTGGGCCTCGGGGTCCTCGACCTCCTCGGCCACCTCGATGACACCGCGCAGGGACAGCAGACCGTCGGCCGAGGGCGGCGTCGCCCCCTCCTCCGCCAACTGGTTCGCCAGCTTCAGATAGGTCGCCAGAACGGCTTCGTTTACGCGCGGCGCGGGCTCCGAGCCCTCGGCCCGCTTGGCCTGAACGCTCAGCGTCACCTGCCCCCGGTTCAGACGCGCCTGCGCCGCCGCCTTGGTCAGACGTTCCAGGTTCTCGAAACTGCCGGGACCGCGATAGCGGACCTCCAGCGATCGCCCGTTGACCGAGCGCGCCTCGACCGTCCAGGTCCAGCCGTCCAGCGCGCCGTCAGCCCGGCCGAAACCCGTCATGCCTGAGATCGACGCACTCATGGCGCGACCGCCGTCGGCACGGAAATGACCTTGGCGCCCGGCGGAATGACCACGGGCGCGGCCTCGCCCATCGGCGTCGCCGTCGCGCCGGGCACCGAAGCGGCCTGCCCCGGCGGCAGTCCTGCCTTGCGGCGTTCAATCTCGCGCCACCGCGCCACGTTCAACAGATGCTCGGGATAGGTGCGGGCGAAGACGTGACCGCCGGTGCCGTCGGCGACGAAGAAGACATATTCCGAACGCGGCGGGTTCAGGACGGCCTTCAGCGCCTCCTCGCCCGGATTGGCGATGGGCGTCGGCGGCAGGCCGTCGATCAGATAGGTGTTCCACGGCGTCTGGGCGCGCAGTTCCGAGGCGCGAATGCCCCGGCCCAGCGGACGGCCCTTGGTCACGCCGTAAACGATGGTCGGATCGCTCTCCAGCCGCATTCCCAGCCGCAGGCGGTTGGTGAAGACCGCCGCCACCTCGGGTCGTTCCGAGGCCAGGCCCGTCTCCTTCTCGACGATGGAGGCCAGAACCAGGGCTTCTTCCGGCGTGGTGACGATGCTGGCGGGCGAGCGCGTCGGCCACAGGGCCTCCAGCTTGGTCTTGGCGGCGCGCTGCATTCGAGCAATGACCGAGGCGCGCGTCTCGCCGCGCGCCACCTCATAGGTGTCGGGCCACAGACTGCCCTCGGCGGGGACCTCGACCTCGCCGGTCAGGACCGGCTGCTTCATCAGGATGTCGACCGCCTGGGCGCTGGACCAGCCTTCCGGCAGGGTCACGTAGTGGCGCACAGCCTTGCCGTCGACCAGCAGGCCGACCACGGTCGCCAGCGAGGCCCCCGACGGCACCTCATACTCGCCCGCACGGATCTTGCGGTCCGCGCCGCTCAGGCTGACGGCGGCGCGGAACAGGTCAGTCGAGCGGATCACCCCCGCCGACTTCAGGCTGGCCGCGATGGCCGGCACGCCCGCGCCTGACGGCAGGGTGACGACGGTGGCGTCGCCCTCGGCCGCCTTGGGCCCCGGCCCCCAGTAGACGGCCCACAGCGCGATCAGGGCCGCGACCACGAACAGGCCCAGGGTCCCGGCGGCGGTGATCAGGCCGACGCCGAGGCTGGACTTGGCGGCTCCGCCGCCGCCCCGCTTCGGCACGCGGTTCTTCGGGATGCGAACCTTGGGCGCGGAACGACGCGACGGAGCCTTGGCCAAGTCAGTCGACCTTCTTGAAGATCACGGCCGCATTGGTGCCGCCGAAGCCGAAGCTGTTGGACATGGCGACATCGATCTTCATCGGCTTGCCCTTGTGCGGCACCAGGTCGATCGGCGTCTCCATCTCCGGATCGTCCAGATTGATGGTCGGCGGGGCGATCTGGTCGCGGATGGCCAGGACCGAGAAGATGCTCTCGATGGCCCCGGCGGCGCCCAACAGGTGGCCCGTCATGGACTTGGTCGAGGAAACGGCGACATCCTTGGCGTGATCGCCGACCAGACGCTCGATGGCCTTCAGCTCGATCCAGTCGGCCATGGTCGAGGTGCCGTGGGCGTTGACGTAGTCCAGGTCCGAGGGCTGCAGGCCCGCGCGCTTCAGCGCCGCCTTCATGGCCCGCAGACCGCCGTCGCCGTCCTCGGACGGGGCGGTGATGTGGTAGGCGTCGCCGCTCATGCCGTAGCCGACGACCTCGGCGTAGATCTTGGCGCCGCGCGCCTTGGCGTGTTCGTACTCTTCCAGCACCATGACGCCGGCGCCTTCGCCCATGATGAAGCCGGCGTGGCCCCGGTCATAGGGACGCGAGGCCTTCTCGGGCGTATCGTTGTAGGCCGTGCACAGGGCCTTGCAGGCCAGGAAGCCGGCGATGCCGATCGGCACGACCGAGCTTTCGGCGCCGCCCGCCACCATGACCTCGGCGTCGCCCAGGGCGATCATCCGGGCCGCGTCGCCAATGGCGTGGGCGCCGGTGGCGCAGGCGGTGACGACCGAATGGTTCGGGCCCTTCAGGCCGTGACGGATCGAGATCTGTCCCGAGGCCAGGTTGATCAGGGCCGAGGGAATGAAGAAGGGGCTGACGCGGCGAACGCCCTGTTCTTTCAGGACAATGGCCGTGTCGGCGATGGGGCCCAGGCCGCCGATGCCGGAGCCGACCATGACGCCGGTCGCCTCCTTGTCGTCCTCGGATTCAGGCTTCCAGTTCGCGTCGGCCAGGGCCTCGTCGGCGGCGGCGATGGCGTAGAGGATGAAGTCGTCGACGCGCTTGCGGGCCTTGGCCGACATCACCTGATCAGGGTCGAAGACGCCCGGCTGGTCCGGCGCGCCGCGACCACGACCATCCACCGACGGCACTTCACCGGCGATGGTGCAGCCATAGCCTTCGGTGTCGAAGGCGGTGATCGGACCGATGCCCGAGCGCCCCTCGACGATGCCTTTCCAGACGTGTTCCACGCCCGTGCCGAGCGGAGTGACAAGGCCGAGGCCCGTAATGACGACGCGGCGCATGGTTCGCGCTCCTTGGACTGCAGAATCGTAACCGAAAACAATAATGGCCGCCGAACGGTCCCGCTAGGGTCCCGCCACGGCGGCCATCATTTAGGAAGTGCGACGGATCGCGACCGGATTAGCCGGCCAGCTTCTCGTCGATGAACTTCACGGCGTCGCCGACGGTCTGGATGTGCTCGGCGGCGTCATCCGGGATCTCGACGTCGAATTCTTCTTCGAAGGCCATGACCAGCTCGACGTTGTCGAGCGAGTCGGCGCCCAGGTCGTCGATGAAGGAAGCCTTTTCCGTGACCTTGTCCGGATCGGCGTCCAGGTGGTCGATAACGATCTTGCGGACGCGTTCGAGGGTGTCGGACATGAGTGTCTCTCTGCCTGTTTGTTTGTCGCCGTGAAGGCGGGGTCTCAGTGTTCGCCGTGTCACGGCAGCTCCGAGGAAGCAAGTCTCTAAAGGACTCACCGCCGCGAGGCGTTCCCGCCCTTTAGCACAGCCATCGGGGCGGGAAATAGAGTGTTGCGCGTCGTGATCGCGACGCGCAACGCCTTAGATCATCGCCATGCCGCCGTTCACGTGCAGGGTCTGGCCCGTCACATAGGCGGCTTCGTCCGACGACAGATAGACGGCGGCGGCGGCGATTTCATCGCCCGTGCCCAGACGACCCGACGGAATCTTGGTCAGGATGGCCTCGCGCTGCTGGTCGTTCAGCACGTCGGTCATCGGCGAGGCGATGAAGCCCGGCGCGATGCAGTTCACCGTGATCCCGCGCGAACCGACTTCCTGGGCCAGAGACTTGGAGAAGCCGATCATGCCGGCCTTGGACGCCGAATAGTTGGTCTGGCCGGGGTTGCCGGTCACGCCGACCACCGAGGTCACGCCGATGATCCGGCCCGAACGGCGCTTCATCATGCCCTTCACCGCTGCGCGGGTCAGGCGGAAATAAGACTCAAGGTTGATCTGGATGACGGACTGGAAGTCCTCGTCCTTCATCCGCATCAGCAGGCCGTCCTTGGTGATGCCGGCGTTGGCGACCAGGATGTCCAGCGGACCGCCGGCGGCGGCTTCGGCCGCGGCGACCAGATTATCGACCGACTCGGGGTCCGACAGGTTGGCGGTGGCGAAATGAGCGCGCTCGCCCAGTTCCTTGGCCAGATCGGCCAGAACCGCCTCGCGCGTGCCCGACAGCACCACGGTCGCGCCCTGGGCGTGCAGCGAGCGCGCGATGGCTCCGCCGATGCCGCCGGTCGCGCCGGTCACCAGGGCGATCTTTCCCGAAAGGTTGAACATTGTTTCTATCCCTATGAAATCAGAGCGACTTCGCGAACGCTTCGAGGTCTTCCGGCGTGTTCAGCGCCAGGCTCTCGGCGTCCGGCGCAATGCGCTTGGCCATGCCGGTCAGGACCTTGCCCGAGCCGATCTCGGAGAAGCGGGTCACGCCGCCCTCGCCTGCCATCCACTCCATGCTCTCACGCCAGCGCACGCGGCCCGTGACCTGCTCGACCAGCAGACGACGGATCACCTCGGCGTCCGTTTCCGGGCGGGCGGTGACGTTGGCGCCCACCGGCACGGCCGGGGCGAGAATCTTCGCGTCGGCCAAGGCAGCGGCCATTTCATCGGCGGCGGGCTGCATCAGCGGGCAGTGGAAGGGCGCCGAGACGTTCAGCGGAATGGCGCGCGCGCCCAGTTCCTTGGCCTTCTCGATGGCGCGGTCCACGGCGGCCTTGTCGCCCGAGATGACGACGTTGCCGTTGTTGTTGTCGTTGGCAACGACGCAGACACCGACTTCCGAGCCCGCAGCGGCAGCGGCTTCGGCCAGAGCCAGGTCGGTTTTCGGTCCGATCAGCGAGGCCATCGCCCCCTTGCCCACCGGCACGGCGCGCTGCATGGCCTGGCCGCGCAGCTTCAGCAGGCCGGCCGTGTCCGACAGGCTGATCGCCCCGACCGCCGCCAGGGCCGAGTATTCGCCCAGCGAGTGACCGGCGACGAAGCCGGCCTTGCTCACGTCCACGCCGAACTCGACCTTCAGCACCCGCGCCGCCGCGACCGAGACGGCCATCAGGGCCGGCTGGGCGTTCTCGGTCAGGGTCAACTGGTCTTCCGGCCCTTCGCGCATCAGGTCAAACAGCTTCTGGTTCAGCGCGTCATCGACCTCGGCGAAGACGTCGCGTGCGCTGGCGAAGGCCTCGGCGAGAGCGGCGCCCATGCCGACGCTCTGGCTGCCCTGACCGGGGAAGAGAAGCGCGAGGGTCATAGAGGAACGTTCCGTGGTCCGTTGATTCAAGGGGCCGAGGCGTAGGCGAAACCCGACCCTACGGCAAGAAGTCGCCCTCTCGCGCCGAAACCTTGTGCAGAACCGAAATCCCCCTCAGAACAACCCCGCCAGCTCCCTGCCCGCCAGCACGGCGAAAAGCATCGCCGCCGCACCCAGCAGAGCGTTGGACAGGCCGTGACTGCGCCATTCTCTCGGCACGCGGTCGCTGTTCAGCAGCCACAGCAGGGTTCCCGCCAGGAAAGGCATGAAGAGGCTGCCCAGCACCCCATAGGCCACGATCAGTCCGAAGGGCCGCTCCATGAACAGCAGGGCCATGGGCGGAAAGGTCAGCCACAGAGCATAGGTGCGAAAGGCCAGGCTCTTGTCACCGCGCACGGCCTCATCACCCGCCCTGCCCCGCACATGGGCGGTGAAGTCGGCGAACATCAGGCTGACGCCCTGCCAGACGCCCAGCAGGCTGGAGAAGCTGGTGGCCCAGAAGCCCACGAGGAACAGGATCGAAACCGGCCGCCCGAACCGCTCGCGCAGCACCTGGTCCAGATCCAGAAGGCCCCGGTCGCCGCTCTGAAGCGCGATGCCCGCCGCGTGCAGCAGTTCGGCTCCGACGATCAGCATGGCCACCACGAAGACCCCGGTGACCAGATAGGCGACCCGGTTGTCCAGCCGCATCACCGACATCCAGCCCGGCCCCTGCCAGCCCTTGGCGTTCAGCCAGTAGCCATAGGCCGCCATGGTGATGGTGCCGCCTATCCCGCCGATCAGGCCCAGGGTATAGAAGACCGATCCCTGCGGCAGGGTCGGCCACAGCCCGGTCAGCAGGGCCGGAATATCCGGCGTCACGATCACGGCCAGACCGACCACGGTGACGAACATCACCCCGACGCAGGCCGTCATCACCTTCTCGAACAGGCCATAGCCGCCAAACCAGACGAAGGTCAGCCCGGCGACCCCGCTCAACATACCCCAGACCTTCAGATCCAGCGCCGGGAACAACGCCGCCAGCGGCAAGGCCGTCGCCGTCATCGCCGCCGCGCCATAAACAAAGCCCCAGACGACGACATAGAGGCCGAAATAGAGGCCCGCCCAGTTCAGTCGCCCGCCGATCGCGCCGGGCAGCAGGCCCCGCCCCAGGCTGGACCAGCCGTCGAAGATGGTCCGTTCGCTGGCCAGGGTCCAGCGCCCCACGGCCTCGGCCAAGGCGATCTTCAGCACAGTGCCCACGATGGCCGCCCACAACAGGGCGTAGCCGAAGCGCGACCCGGCGATCAGCGTCGCCGCCAGATCCCCCGCCCCCCCGCCGGTCGCTGCAACGACGATGCCCGGCCCGATCAGGGACCAGCGCCTTTTCAGGAGGGCGTTCGGCTCGGACGAGGTCATGCGGCGTCTCCGGTCAGGTCTGGACCCTCCGCTGTTTCGGCCGCGCTTGGCAACACAGGCCCGCCAGCCTTGCTCTCGCGGGCTTTTTCGCCTATACGCGCCGCCTTTCCAGGGCTTCGGTCCTGTTGCGGAACGCCAAAGGGTTCGGGAAGTCATCCCGGCCGCCGCTTCAGGAGCCATCGTGGACAGGACTACCCGGTCCCATTCACGCCGACGCCCACAAGGGAGACTACCGCATGGCTCTTTACGAGCACACGGTCATGACGCGCCAGGATATCTCGGCGCAACAGGCCGAAGCGCTGAACGACACCATCAAGGCTCTGATCGAAGAAGGCGGCGGCAGCGTCGCCAAGATCGAGTACTGGGGTCTGCGCAACCTGACCTACCGGGTCAAGAAGAACCGCAAGGCTCACTATTCCCTGCTCGCCATCGACGCCCCGGCCGCCGCCGTGGCCGAAGTCGAGCGTCAGCTGTCGCTGAACGAAGACGTCCTGCGTTGGCTGACCGTCCGCGTCGAGGAACTCGACCTGGAACTGTCGCCCCTGCTGGCTCGTCGTGAACGCGAGCGTGACCGCGATCGCGGCCCGCGCGCCGACGAAGCTGCGGCCTCGGAATAAGGAACCGGATCATGACCGACACCACCGCTCCCATCCCGGGCGCCCCGGCCGGCTCCGGCTCGGCCGGCCGTCGTCCCTTCTACCGTCGCCGCAAGGTCTGCCCGTTCTCGGGCGCCAACGCGCCGAAGATCGACTACAAGGACGTGAAGCTGCTGCAGCGTTACGTCTCCGAACGCGGCAAGATCGTGCCTTCGCGCATCACCGCCGTTTCCGCCAAGAAGCAACGCGAACTGGCCAAGGCCATCAAGCGCGCTCGCTACCTGGCCCTCCTGCCGTACGTGGTGAAGTAAGATGAAGGTCGTTCTGCTGGAACGCGTCGAGAACCTCGGCGCCATCGGCGACGTCGTCACCGTCAAGGACGGCTTCGCTCGTAACTACCTGCTGCCGCGCGACAAGGCTCGCCGCGCGACCTCGGCCAACCTCAAGGCGTTCGAACTCGACCGCGCGGCTATCGAAGCCCGCAACGAGAAGAACAAGGCCGAAGCTCAGAAGGTCGCCGACAAGATCGACGGCCAGACCTACGTCATGATCCGTCAGGCCGGTGAAACCGGTCACCTGTACGGTTCGGTCGCCGGTCGCGACGTGGCTGAAGTCATTCAGTCCGAAGGCGGCAAGGTCGAGCGTTCGCAGGTCGTGCTGAACGTCGCGATCAAGGCGCTGGGCGTCCACGAAGTGCCGGTTCGCCTGCACCCGGAAGTCCGCGCCACGGTCAAGATCAACATCGCTCGTTCGGCCGAAGAAGCCGAGCGCCAAGCGAAGGGCGAGGATGTCATCCGCGCCCAGTTCGACGACGAGCGTAACGCCGCCGAACAAGCCGCCCAGGAACTGATCGAGGGCGGCGCCGGTCAACAGGAAGGCTTCGGCGACGAAGCCTGATCTGTCGATTGACGGTATCGATCAAGGGGCGCGTCCTTCGGGGCGCGCCCCTTTTTCTTGGCCGCTTGGTTTAGCTTTTCTACGCACTAGGCGACATATTCTCGATATCCCGCGCCGTTTTCGCACCGCAATATCGTCACAGCTCATCCATCCTTGATGGGCGGGAGATAAAGATGCGAATGCGCCTGTACGCCACCACGCATCGCCCGGTCGTTCAACCCGCGCGATGTCCAGCCCGCCGCTGATCGCCCTCTGGCCGGTCCGCCGCCGGCCCTGACACCCAGACAATCGACGCCGCTTCCACGACGCCGCCCGACGGCGTCGCCCGATGCTGTGCGTCCAATCAGAAAAGCTGACCTCTCGAGATGACCTTCGCCTACCGTTCCAGTCTGTTCCTCGCAGCGTCCGGCGCCGCCCTGCTGATCGCCGGCGCAGCCTCCGCCCAGGAAGCTCCCGCTGACGCCGGCGCCACCTCCGTCGACGACATTGTCGTCACCGGCAGCCGCGTGCCCAGCCGCTCGCGCCTCGACACCCTGGCCCCTGTCGACGTGGTGACGGCCGAGACCCTGTCCACGCGCGGCACCACCGAGTTCGCCGCCGCCCTGGCCCAGACCGTTCCATCCCTGACCTTCGCGCGTCCCTCAGTAGTTGACGGCACGGACTCCATCCGGCCGGCCACCCTGCGCGGTCTGTCGCCAGATCAGACCCTGGTGCTGCTGAATGGCACGCGCCGCCACGCCTCGGCCCTGGTCAACGTCAACGGCTCGATCGGGCGCGGTTCGGCCGCCGTCGATCTGAACGCCATCCCGACGGGCGCCCTGGACAGGGTCGAGGTCCTGCGCGACGGCGCCTCGGCGCAATACGGCTCGGACGCCATCGCCGGGGTCATCAACCTGCGCCTGAAGGAAGCCCGCGAGGGCGGCGGCGCCAGCGTCACCTACGGCCAGTATTTCACTACGGTCGAGACCGCGCGGGGCGAGCGTGACGAAACCGACGGCCGCACGGTCACCGCCTCGGCCTGGCAAGGCCTCGGCTTGGGCTCTGACGGCTTCCTGACCCTGTCGGCCGAATATCTGAACCGCGAACCGACGAACCGTTCGGACTATGACCCCCGCGTCACCCCGGCGGCCATCACCGCCCGCGCCGGCGACCCCAAGGTCGAACAGTGGACCGTCTTCGCCAATGCCGGCAAGCCGCTGAATGCGGATTGGGAAGCCTATGGCTGGGCCGGCTATCAGGACCGCGACAGCCAAAGCGCCGCCTTCCCGCGCCTGGCCGACAACGCCAATAACGTGCCCGCCATCTATCCCGACGGCTTCCTGCCCAAGATCGCCGTCAACTCGCAGGACCTGTCGCTAGCGGGCGGCGTGAAGGGCGAGATCGCCGGATGGAGCGCCGACATTAGCCTGGTCTATGGCCGCAACGCCCTGGACTTCCGCACCGAGGATTCGCTGAACTCGACCTACGGGGCGGCTTCCCCGACCAGCTTCGATTCCGGCGGCCTGACCTATGACCAACTGGTCTTCGGCGCCGACTTCGCCCGCCAGTTCGAGGTCGGCCTCAGCGGTCCGCTGAACTTCGCCTGGGGTCTGGAAGCGCGTCGCGAGGGCTACAAGATCGACGCCGGTCAGCCGGAGTCCTGGAACCGCGGTCCGCTGGGCTCCAACACTGCCCTGGCTGGCGGCGCGCAAGGCTTCGTCGGCTTCCAGCCCTCGAACGAGGTGGACGAGGACCGCGACGCCGTCGCCCTCTACGCCGACGTGGAAATCCCCCTGACCGAGAAGTTCACGGTCGAGGGCGCCCTGCGCATCGAGGACTACTCCGACTTCGGCGACGCCCAGACGGGCAAGCTGGCCGCGCGCTATGACTTCAGCCCCAACTTCGCCCTGCGCGGCTCGGTCTCGACCGGCTTCCGCGCGCCGTCGCTTCAACAGAGCTTCTTCACCTCGACCTCGTCGGTGATCCAGAACGGCGCCGTGGTCGAAACCGGCACCTTCCCCGCCACCAGCGCTGTGGCGACGGCCCTGGGCGCACGTCCGCTGAAGCCCGAGACCTCAACCAACTATTCGCTGGGCGCCGTCATTCGTCTGGGCGACTTCGACCTGACGGTAGACGCCTATCGCATCGAGATCGAGGACCAGATCGTCCTGTCCGAGTTGATCAACCGCAGCTTCTCGGGCCAGGTGGCGGGCCTGCTGGACCCGTTGGGCGTCCAGGCGGCGCGCTTCTTCCTGAACGGAGTCACGACCGAAACCGAAGGTGTCGACATCGTCGGCCGCTATCGCCTGCGCACCGAAAGCGCCGGGAACTGGGACTTCACCGTCGCCGCCAACGTCAATGACGTCAGCGTGACCAGGCTGCCGACCTCCTCGTCGGTGCTGAAC
>JALAGW010000384.1 GCA_022712235.1 Brevundimonas sp.
CCGAGTTTCTGGCGGTGATGAGCCACGAGATCCGCACGCCGCTGAACGGGGTGCTGGGGGTGGCCGCCCTGATGGAGCGCGAACTGACTCAAGGCTCGCTGCGCCCCTATGTCCGCACCATTCTGGATTCGGGGAACAGCCTGCTGCGGCTGCTGACCGACGCCCTGGACATGTCGCGGGCCGAGGCGGGCGTCCTGACGCTGGAACCGGCGCCGCTGGATCTCGACGCCGTCGCCGCCGACCTGTCGGCCCTGTGGCGGCCGCGCGCGGAGGAGAAGGCCCTGCGCCTGACGGTGGCGTCCGACACGGCCGCCGCGCGCTGGGTCGTCGGCGACGAGATGCGGCTGAAACAGCTGTTGAACAACCTGATCGGCAATGCGCTGAAATTCACCCATCAGGGCGCGGTCGAAGTCAGCCTGACCACGCGGCTGGACGACGGGCGCGTGCGGCTGGACGCCCTGGTGGACGACAGCGGGCCCGGCGTCAGCGACGAGGCGGCGATCGCCATCTTCGAGCCCTTCAACACCGGCGAGGCGGGCCGGCAGGGCGCGGGCGCGGGGCTGGGCCTGGCCATCTGTCGCCAGATCGTCGAGCGGATGGAGGGGCGACTGGCGCTGGAGCGCTCGCCTGCCGGCGGGGCGCGTTTCCGCTTCGACCTGCATCTGCCGTTGGCCGGGGCCGATACCCGCAGCCTTGAGGACCGGACCGCCGCCCCGACCGCGCACGAGACCCTTCATGTCCTGGTGGTGGACGACAACGCCGCCAACCGCTTCGTGGCGGGCAAGGTGCTGGAACTGTTCGGCTGTTCGCACGAGACCGCCGAGGACGGACGCCAGGCGGTTGAGCGGGCCACGATTGCGCCGTTCGACCTGATCCTGATGGACGTGAAGATGCCGGTGATGGACGGGGTGAGCGCGACCCGCGCCATCCGCGCCCTGCCCGGCCCGGCGTCGGCCACGCCCATCCTGGCCCTGACCGCCAACGCCGACCCGCGCGACGAGGCCGAGTATCTGGCGGCGGGCATGGACGGGGTGGCGCAGAAGCCGATCCAGCCCGACGCCCTGCTGAACGCCATCCGCCTGGCTCTGTCGCGTCATGCGACAGCCGAGGCGGCTTAGAACCGTCCTAGACCACCGCCCGCAGCAGCGCCCCTCGCAACGCCTCGCCGTCGCCGATCTCGCTCTCAACAGCCGCATGCTCCCGGACCCAGACCGGCGTCGCCCTGTCCAGCACCGCCCTGCCGGCGTCGGTCAGCGCCACACGCCGTCCACGTCGATCTTTTTCATCCACCGCCACTGTGACCAGGCCGGCGCGTTCCAGAGGCTTCAAATTCGCCGTCACGGTCGATCGGTCCATCGCCAACAACTCGGCCACGGCCCCAATCGTCGGCGGCTCTGGCCGGTTCAGTCCGTTCAACAGCGAGAACTGGCCGCTGGTGATTCCGTAAGGCCGGAACGCCTCGTCGAACCGTCGGGACAGGGCCCGGGCAGCGCGTTGAGCGTGCAGGCACAGGCAATGATCCCGAATATGCAGCGTCTGGGCGAAGGCGGCGGGGAGGTTTGACATGGCATTAATTATGTTGATATCAATCTTTTTGTCAATGAGACGCGACGGCGAAAGCGTCCGAACAGGCTGAAGGAGCGTCCCATGATCCAGGTCACGGCTTTCAAATGGGTCCCGAGCTTCGCCCAGGGGTCCGTCCGCGACATTCGCGTTCGCTGGGCGCTGGAGGAGGCTGGCCTGGGCTATGATGACCGCCTGATCGGGTTCGAGGATCAATCCAGCCCCGCCTATCGCGCCTTGCAGCCTTTCGGTCAGGTCCCGGCCTACAGCGACGGCAAGGTGCAGATGTTCGAGAGCGGCGCCATTGTTCTGTGGATCGCACAACATTCAGCTGAGCTCATGCCTGCCGACGAAGCCGGCAGGGCCATGGTCATGACCTGGCTCTTCGCCGCCATGAACAGCGTCGAGCCCTTCGTGGCCGAACTGGCCGGGATCGACTTCTTCAACGCCGACAAGGCCTGGGCGAAGGCGCGCCGACCAGAGGCCGAGGCCGCTTTGCGCGAGCGGTTGGGCGATCTCCAGCAGGCCTTGGGAAACCGCCCATGGTTCGCCAACGACCGTTTCAGCGCCGCCGACATACTGATGACCCACGTGCTGCGGGATCTGCGCCACACCGACATCCTCGCCATCTTCCCACGGCTTGCCTCCTATGTCGCCCGCGCCGAAGCTCGTCCCGCGTTCAAGCGCGCGCTCGCCGATCAACTACGGCCCTTCCGTGAGCATGAAGCGGTTCAGCCGCCTCCTGTGTGACGATGCGAACCGCGACATTCCGATCTTCAAACGGCATTGCAAATCGTTCGCACACTGTGGCAGAGCCATCTTGTGACCGAAGCCGCAGCCAATCCCGCCAAGACCGCCGCGAAACCCAAGGCGGCGCTGAACGCCAAGCGGTCGTTCTGGCTGAAGCAATTGCACAGCTGGCACTGGATCTCGGCGGCGGTCAGCCTGGTCGGCATGATCCTGTTCGCGATCACCGGCATCACCCTGAACCACGCCGCCCAGATCCCCGCCGAACCGGTGACCAAGGAGGCGACGGCGACCCTGCCC
>JALAGW010000385.1 GCA_022712235.1 Brevundimonas sp.
CCACGGCCTCGGGCGAGGCCGAAGCCGCCTCAGGCCCGACAGAACCGGAATGATCCGCGCGCCGCCCCCCGGCGCGGGCTTTCGCCTACTTCTTCGAGGGCAGGAAGGGCGAGAAGGTGATGACGGTGAAGGTGTCGCGGATGTGCGGACGGGTCTGCACCTGCTTCGTCACAAAGGTGCCGATGTCGGCGTCCTTGGGCAGCTGGAACTTGGCCAGCAGGTCGTGCTGACCCGAGGTCGAGTAAACTTCCGACACGTTTTCAACATTGTCGACCAGATCGGCGGCGACATCGTTGGCGTAGCCCAACTCGCATTTGATGAAGACGAAAATGGCGGTCATCATGGTCGGAACCTCCCGTTCAAGCGGAGGTGCATAGCGGATGGAAACGGCATGGGTAAGGCTCCGGCGACACTGACGGCCCCTCCAGTCGATTACGAGGCGGCCTACAACAATCGGGAACGGGTGCCGGGACACCCGGCCATCCTGAAACGATGGCGAGAGGATTCGGCCCGCGTCATCGACGCCCGGCGGCCGGAAACCGTCGAATACGGCCCCGGCGAGCGTCAGAGGATGGAGTGGTTCGACGCCGGCGCGGGGTCGCCGACCGCCATCTTCATCCACGGCGGCTACTGGCAGGCCCTGGACCGGGCCTGGTTCGCCTGGGTGGCGCCGGCCCTGCTGGAGCACGGGATCAGCGTCGTCATTCCCGGCTATGATCTGGCCCCGACGGTCACGCTCGGCGCCATCATCGGCCAGATGCGTCGGGCGACGGAGCTGGTGCGCGACCGCACCGGCAAGCGGCCCCTGGTCTTCGGCCACTCGGCGGGCGGGCACATGGCGGCCTGCATGCTGTCCGAAGGCCGGGCGCGCGCGGCCCTGGCCATCTCGGGCGTCTTCGACATCGAGCCCCTGATCCACACCTCGCTGAACACGGCCCTGGGGCTGGACGCCATGACGGCGCGGGCCCTGTCGCCCATCCACTGGCCCGCGCCCAACGGCGGGGCGCCGGGCGGGCGAACGCTGGACTGCTGGGTCGGCGGGGCGGAAAGCAACGAATTCGTCCGTCAGAGCCGCCACATGGCCGCCGAATGGGGCGGCAAGGGCGCCGACACCCATGTCGAGGTGCTGGACGGGCTGGATCACTTCACCATGCTGGATCCCCTGGCCGACAAGGACAGCGCCATGGTCCGGCGCCTCGTGACCCTGGCGACCGCCGAATAGGCGCCGCTTACCAGGATTGATCCCGGTTACCCTTGACGGGGGCGCCGCGAACCGCCGATCTGCGGGCCTCTCAAGGCCTGAAGGAGACCCCATGCGCCACGACCGTCTCAGCGTGCTGACCGCCCTCGAAGCCCAGGGCGTCGTCCCGGTCTTCTATCACGCCGATCCGGAGGTCTGCGCCGAGGTGATCCGCGCCTGCGCCCGCGGCGGGGCCAGGGCCGTCGAGTTCACCAACCGGGGCGACTTCGCCTGGGAGACCTTCACCGCCCTGTCGAAACAGTTCGCCCGGACCGATCCCGACATCATCATGGGCGTCGGCTCCATCCTGGATGCGCCGACGGCGGCCCTCTACCTGGCCTCGGGCGCGCGCTTCGTCATCAGCCCCTGCCTGGTGCCCGAGGTGGCCCAGGTCTGCAACCGCCGGCAGGTCGCCTATTCGCCCGGCTGCGGCTCGGTGCGCGACATCTCGGAAGCCCAGGCCCTGGGCTGCGAGATCGTCAAGCTCTTCCCCGGCGCCTCGGTCGGCGGCCCGGACTTCGTCAAGGCCGTGCTCGGCCCCATGCCCTGGACCAAGATCATGCCGACCGGCGGCGTCGATCCCGACGAGGCCTCCATCGCCAGGTGGTTCGGCTCGGGCATCGTCGCGGCCGGCATGGGCTCCAAGCTGATCACCGACGCCGCGATCCAGGCCAAGGACTGGGCCGGCATCGAAGCCAAGGTGCGCCAGACGGTCGAGGCCATCGCGGCGTTCAGAAGCAAGTAAGACCTCTCCCTCCCCGTTCGGGGAGGGAGAACGTCCGCGCTCAAGTAGCGAGCCGCCGTGCGGCGAGCGATAGCGCACAAAAAAGGCCCCGCCGGTCGAACCAGCGGGGCCTCTTCTATTCAGAACCGCAAGCGGATCAGGCGGCTTCGGCCTTGGCCAGCTTGTCCTGATGGGCCTTCATGCCCAGGGCGATCAGCTCGGCGGCCTCGCCGGCGTCGCCCCAGCCCTTGACCGTGACCGACTTGCCCTTCTCCAGATCCTTGTAGCGGGTGAAGAAGTGCTCGATCTGCTCGATCAGGATGGCGGGCAGCTGACGGTAGCTGGAAACCTCGGTGTAGTAGGGGTTCAGCTTGTCGACCGGCACAGCCAGGATCTTCTCGTCGCCGCCGGCTTCGTCGACCATCTTCAGCACCCCGATCGGGCGCGAGCGGATGACGCAGCCTGGCACCACCGGGGTCGGGTTCAGCACGATGACGTCGCAGGGATCGCCGTCGTCCGACAGGGTGTGCGGCACGAAGCCGTAATTGCCCGGATAATACATGGCGGTGTGCAGGAAGCGGTCGACGAACAGGGCGCCCGACTCCTTGTCCATCTCGTACTTCACCGGCAGGCCGCCTTGCGGGATCTCGATGATGACGTTGATGTCCCACGGCGCATTCGGGCCGACCGGAATGGCTTCGATGTTCATGTTACGCTCTTGTTGCAGGTGCGAACGGGGAGATTGGGCGGCGTGATAAGCTTTGCGTCGCCGAACAGCAAGCTTCAGGGCAGGCTTTCTGCGGCCTTCGCCCTTGCTCCCTAGGCCGAACTGAAGGCATCAACAGGGCATGACCCTGCTCGACTGGATCGCCCTCTTCCTCTTCTTCGTCGCCTGGCTGGGCTATGGCCCGCTGCTGAAGCTGATCGCCCGACGCAGCGGCTCGCTGAACGACGACATGCTGATCGTCCGCGACAGCTGGATGACGGCCATGACCCATCGCGAGATGCGGCTGATCGACAGCCAGCTGATGGGCCATTCGATCAACTCCGCCTCCTTCTTCGCCTCGACCAACCTGCTGCTGATCGCGGCGGTGGCCGGCATCCTGTTCGGCGGCGAGAATGCGCTGAAGGGCTTCGCCGCCGTCGGCGCCGAGGCGGTGCCGATGAAGATCCTTGAGGCCAAGCTGGCCCTGGTCCTGATCTGCCTGGCGCGCGGCTTCCTCGACTTCATCTGGTCCCTGCGTCAGATGAACTACGCCCTGGCCCTGATCGGCGCCGCGCCCGAGATCCATGTCGAGACCGACCGGGTCGCCTATGGCCACGCCGTGGCGCGGGTGCTGAACCCGGCGCTGGGCGGTTTCAGCCAAGGGGTGCGAGGCTACTATTTCGCTCTGGCGGCGGCGGCCTGGCTGTTCGGCCCCCTGTGGCTGGCCTTGGGGGTGATCTCGGCCTTCGGCCTTCTGGTCTGGCGTCAGGCGGGATCGCCGGCGGCGCGGGCCGTTCGCGCCGCGCGACGCCTTCTCGAGCGCAGTTAGGCCCGACTTTGGTCTTATTGCGGCCGCGAACAATTCGTGCCGACGCCGACCTTTACGCTGCGTAACAACGAAACGGATTTACGTAACAGCCTGTGATCGTGAGTCAAAAATCGGCGCTTGAAATTTTGTGCGCCGCAACCTAACTTGGCTTTCGACGCTTTCGGGCGTCTTGCCCTTCCTGGGCGTTTCCTCCCTATAGACTTTATATGCCGCGCCTCTGGGCGCGGCTTTTTTTTGGTCCGCGCAGGACTAGGCGAAGTCTTCGCCGAGGGCCGCGACGACCCGGTTCAGCCCCGACTGGCAACGCCCCCAGCCGACCGAAGGACCGCCCGACGCCTCATCCCAGTAAAGCCGCCGGTTCAACTCGATCTGCATCGCTTCAAAACCCTCCTCGGGCCGCCCCCAGAGCTGGGTCGCATACCCGCCCGCATAGGGCCGGTTCAGCGCCACGCGCCAGCCCATGGCCTCGAACAGAGCCCGCAATCGCCTCGTCAGATCGGTGGCGCAACTGGTCCCATGCCGATCGCCCAGCACCACGTCCGGCCCGTTCGGCCCCGTGGCGCGAGACGGCATGGAATGCCAGTCGACCAGGATCGCACGGCCGTGACGCCTCCGCGCCGCCCGCATCAGGCCGCCGAGAGCCTCATGATAGGGCTGATGCATCCTTGCGATCCGCCCGACCGCCTCCTCCCGCGTCAGGCGACGGTCGTAGAGCGGCGCGCCATCGCCGGCCAGGCGCGGAATGACGCCATATCCCGCCTGGGTCTTCAGGCCTGGAGGCGGTGTCGCCGACACACCGTCGATCAAGGTCGGGTCCAGTTCCTCCGGCGCCCGGTTCAGATCGACATAGGCCCGCCCGATTCGCCCGGCGATCAGCACCGCCCCCGCCGCCGCGCCGGCGCCCAGCAGTCGATCCACCGCCGCATCCTCGGCGCTGCGCAGCGAGGCCACGGACAGCCCTTCGGTCGCCCCCATGTCTTCAGGATAGAGCCCCCCCGAATGCGGCGAGGCGAACACCAAAGGCGTCGCCCGTCCAGGAGGGACAGGGACCAGGCTGAAGGTCGCGTCGGTCGGCGCTGGGCTCATGACTTGGCCATAGACTGATTTATCCCCGCCCGCGCCCTCTACGCGCTCGCCCTCAGGAGGATTTTCACCGCGAGTTTACAGATCGTCGCCTAGGGTCCGCTTCGGTATTCAAGGACTTGACCCTGCATGGCGCGTATTCTGCTGGCCGAAGACGACGGCTCGCTTCGAGGCTTCCTGACCCGCGCGCTGGAACGCGCCGGTCACGCCGTGGTGGACTGCGAGAACGGCGACGACGCCATCGACGCCCTGGAGCAAGGGCCCTACGACCTGCTGCTGACCGACATCGTCATGCCGGGCGCCGACGGGATCGAGGTCGCGCGCGTCGCCGCCGTGCGTCAACCGGGCATCCGCATCATGTTCATCACCGGTTTCGCCGCCGTCGCCCTGTCGGCCGCCCAGGCCACGCCCCAGGCCAAGGTCCTGTCCAAACCCGTCCACCTGCGCGACCTGGTGAACGAGGTCGAACGCATGATCGCGGCCTAACGAAAAAATACGAAAAAAGAAGACACAAGCCTCTTGCGGCCCCCGCGAACTGCGGGTTATAGACGCCGCCTTCCCGCCCACCGACACATCAGTCGGCCGGGCCGCAGAACAGGCGGACGCGTAGCTCAGCGGGAGAGCACTACGTTGACATCGTAGGGGTCACAGGTTCAATCCCTGTCGCGTCCACCATTCTTTTCAATCGCTTGGCGATTGCCTTCAGCTTCCCCTTGTCGCTGACGACTAGCCTCGGTCTCGTTAACATCGTGCGCGCAAACCTGGCGGCGCGCTGAGACAAAAACGCACAGTGCAAGCGTTCAGGCCCTGACCCGACAGCGACAGGAATTCTCCATCGGCAGGGCGATCGGACGAAATTAAATCCCGGCGCATCGCCACCCCGTCTCGACGCACGCATGTTTCCGATCACAACCGTCATGCCAGACGGAACCGATGCAGCGCCAAACGCAAAACATCGTATCAATTTTCGAGGCTTGGGCCTTCCCTCGGCTGCGCCAAAATGGCACCTGACCGAACAGGGTGATGAAACACCCCCAGGGGGACCGGGAATGGAAATCGTCGAGATTGGGCGGCTTCGGCATGGCTGACATCCAACAGGCCGCAGGAGACGCCGTCGTTCTGCGGCTGTGTCGTCCTTCGCCCCATGGCGACGTCGTCTGGTACGAATATGCGCCCATCATCGACGGCGGGCCGCAACGCCTGTCGCATCACATGATGGCCTCGCCCGAGAGCGCAGCCAAACTGGCGCGCCAGCACGGCTATGAGCCGGCCGACACCGTCATCGACTTCGAGATCCCCTAGCCTCGTCATCAGGCCGGCGCTCGTCCTTCTGGGACGCAAGTCCATCCAGCCGCACCGCCAGGCTGGCCAGAGCGTCGCAGATGGCGGCGATCTCGACACAGGCTTCTCCGATCACTGGGGAGCGCTGCTCAAACGAACGGCAGAGCCAGGCCACCGCCAATTCCTCAAACTGTTCGTGCATTCAGCACCTGTGCCTTTGTGAGACCGCGCAGACAAAACACGCAAAGGTTGTGCTAGTCGCGTCAAGCAAACGTCAACGGAGCGGAGTGCGCGCCGAAGCGTTGCTCCTTGCGGACAGGAGGTAAAGACCATGGACACGACGACAGCGCTGATCCTGGTGGGGTTGGTCGCCATGGTCCTGGCTGGCGCAGGCTTCGCCTTGGTTCAGCCGCGCCGCTTCACTGATCGCGACGCAGACGGGGCGCCTGACACCACCCCGGAGGAAATCGCCCAGGCGCGCGCCGACGACGAATGGGGCCGTCGGGACCAGGCAAGAGGCGGAACGGATCAACCGCCCGAAATCGGCCGCGACGCCTCCTGAACGCCGCGGCCGATCCTGGATGATGGGTCCTAGTCCGCGTCGCCTCCCGTCTCGCGACGACGCACCGCCCTGGCCGCAAAGGTCGGCAGAACCAGCAAGGTCAGGGCCGTCGCGGTCAGCAGACCGCCGATGACCACCGTCGCCAGGGGCTTCTGAACCTCGGCCCCCGCCCCGTGAGCAATGGCCATGGGGATGAAGCCGACGATAGCGACCAGGGCCGTCGTCAGCACCGCGCGAAGACGGCTGGCG
>JALAGW010000386.1 GCA_022712235.1 Brevundimonas sp.
CCACCAGACCCGAGACGACATAGACCGCGCTTTCGGAATGCTCGGCCGGGGTCTGGAAGCGGGCGCCGGGCTCGAGCTCCAGATGCAGATAGTGCAGGGGCGAGAAGGTGCTGACGCCGGCCTTCATGCCGAAGGCCTCGCCGGCGGCCAGGCGACCCTTGATCCCGTCCTCGCTCCAGGTCGGCAGATCAGCGGTCCCGACATGCTGGAAGGAGGGGTCGATCTCTTCCTGGCCGTCGGGCAGGGCGACCCAGGCCTGGATGCCTTCCAGACGGGCGCCTTCGCGGCGGGCGCGCTCGAAGCGTTCCGAGTGGGTGACGCCGCTGCCGGCGGTCATCCAGTTGACCTCGGCCGGGCGGATGTCCTGCTGGACGCCCAGGCTGTCGCGGTGCGTGATCTCGCCGTCGAACAGATAGGTCAGGGTCGAGATGCCGATATGGGGGTGGGGGCGCACGTCAACGCTCTGGGGCAGGCCGGCCGGCATGTCGACCGGGCCCATGTGATCGAAGAAGACGAAGGGACCGACCGAGCGGAGCCTGGCGTAGGGCAGGACGCGGCCGACCTCGAATCCGCCAAGATCCTTGCGGCGCTGGTCGATGACGAGTTCGATCATGGGGCTTTCTCCTCCGGGATGGTGTTGAGTGTAGTCTGGACGGTGGCGGTTTCAGAGCACAAAGCGTCCGGGGCCTGTGGCCATTCAGCGATGGGCCATCGGAAAGGGCGCGGGGGTCTCAGGCTAGGCGGTCGAGGCGGTAGAAGAACTCGGTCCGCTCGACATTGGCGGCGCCGTGCTCATGGAAATGCCGGATGTGGGGGCCGTCGTTGTGGTGTTTTGACTGGGCCGCTTCGGACGCCCAGTGCTCGATGAAGATGAAGAGGCCGGGCTGGCCGCTGTCCTCATAGAGTTCGTAGCGCAGGGCGCCCTCCTCGTGCTGGGAGGTGCGGGCGACGGCGATGAGGTCCTGCCTCAGGGCCTCTTCCTTTCCGGCCCTGGCGCGCAGGCCGACAGTGACGAACAGTTCGGCCATGGCGGGCCTCCTCGGAAGAAAGGGGGGCGGTCCGGTCGGGGAAACGGACCGCCCGTGAGGGATCAGTCCTTGTCGTAGGAGAACTGAATCCCGGCCGTGCCGCCGGTTTCGATGAACAGGTTCATGAAGGCCGGGACGGTTTCCGACCGCTTCCAGTCACGCTGCAGTTCGCAGAAGAGTTGCGGGACGGAGATCATCTTGCCGCCGGCCTGTTCGATGCGGCGCAGGGCCATGTCGTGGGCCGTGGTCGAGGTGCCGCCGACGGCGTCGGCCACGACATAGACCTCATAGCCTTCGCGAAGGGCGTCAAGCGCCGGGAAGGTCAGGCAGGCCTCGGTCCACAGGGCCGTCATGATCAGCTTCTTGCGGCCGGTCGCCTCGACCGCCTTGCGGAATTCCACGTCTTCCCAGGAGTTGATCGTGGTGCGGTCATAGGTCGGATAGTCGGCCAGGACCTTGCGCAGCTGCCCGATCGGCGGCTTGTTCAGCCCGGTCTTCACATTGACCGTCGAGTGGATGATGGGCAGGCCGTAGGCCACAGCGGCCTTGGCCGTGCCGACGATGTTGTTGACCAGAAGCTGGCGGTCCATCGAGGCGATCGAGTTCACCTGAACCGGCTGATAGTCGATGATGACGAAGGCCGAGTTCTCGGGCGTCAGAAGGTCATCGTTCTTGGGGTCGCGGATCGGTTCGCTGGTCATGTCGAGGGCTCCATGAAGGGGTGTGCTGAGAGCGCAGCACGCGCTTGAGGGACCGGCCCCGCCAGAAGCGGCGAGGCCGGCGGGAGGGGGTCAGCTGCGCTGCGAGTCGAGGATCTCGTGGTCGGTGGCGACCTGCTGAGCCTTGCCGTAGCTCTCGATCAGCAGCTGATAGGGCGGGAAGATCTGGGTATAGACTTCGGCCCATTGGGCGGCGTCTTCACGGTGCCAGGTCTTCTGCAGTTCAGAAGCGACGGCGGCCATGTCCATCGGCACGACGCCGGCCTGGACCACGCGGGCCAGGGTCACTTCCTGGGCCATCTTGGAATAGGTGCCCGAGGCGTCGACCACCACGAAGACCTTGTAGCCTTCATAGGCGGCGCTGATGGCGGGGAAGGCCATGCAGACGCTGGTGATGGTGCCAGCGATGATCAGGGTCTTGCGGCCCGTGGCCTTCACGGCGGCGACGAAGTCAGGGTTGTCCCAGGCGTTGATCTCGCCCTTGCGCGCCACATACTGGGCGTGAGGAGCGTTGGCGTGGATTTCGGGGATCAGCGGGCCGTTCGGGCCCTGCGGCACCGAGGCGGTAGGGATGACCGGCAGCTTGGCCAGGGTCGCCATCGAGGCCAGGGCGGCGGCGTGGCGGCGCAGGGTCGTCATCGGCATGTCGGCCACAGTCTGGAAGAGGCCGCTCTGATGGTCGATCAGCAGCATGACGGCGTCATCAGGGTCGATGACCGGACGCTGACCGTTGAAGTTGGCGGGCAGGGTGGAAGCGGACATGAGAGTCTTTCCTTTCAGGCAGGGGGCCGCGCTCGGACAAATGTCCGTTCGGGTCGGGGGTTGCGGCCCGGTCCGAAGACCGGGCCTTACGTTTTCGTGAGAGGGATCAGGCGGCCGGGATGTCGCCGAAGCGGCCGCTGTTGAAGTCCGTGATGGCGGCGCGGATTTCGTCCTCGCTGTTCATCACGAAGGGGCCGTAACCGACGATGGGCTCGTCGATCGGCTCGCCGGTCAGGATCAGCAGGGTCGAGTCGGCGTCGGCGCTCAGGGTGACGCTGTCGCCCTGACGGTCCAGCAGCAGGGCCTCGGCGGACCCGGCGGGCTGATCGCCGTTGACAGTGACGTGGCCCGACAGGACGACCACGATGGCCGTGTGGCCTTCCGGCAGGTCCAGCGTCGTCTCGGCGTCCCGGTTCAGCCGCACGTCCCACACATTGATGGGGGTGAAGGTGCTGGCCGGGCCTTTCGAGCCGTCCATGGCGCCGGCGATAATCCGGGCCGTGCCTGCGTTGTCGGGCAGGGCCACGCTCGGAATGTCGGCGTTCAGGATCGACTGGTAGCCGGGGCGGGTCATCTTGTCCTTGGCGGGCAGGTTGACCCACAGCTGCACCATGCGGAAGGGGCCGCCGGTCCGCGCAAAGGCGGGCGAGTGGAACTCTTCGTGCAGGATGCCGCCGCCCGCCGTCATCCACTGGACGTCGCCGGGGCCGATGACGCCGCCCTGGCCGGTCGAGTCGCGATGCTCGACCTCGCCGTCATAGACGATGGTCACGGTCTCGAAGCCGCGGTGCGGATGCTGGCCCACGCCGCGCCGCTGGTCGGTCGGCTCGAAGTTGTGCGGACCGGCGTAGTCGAGCAACAGGAAGGGGCTGACCTGCTTGCCGACGCTGTCATAGGAAAACAGCGAGCGAACCGGGAAGCCGTCGCCGACCCAGTGGCCGCGATCATTGCCGTAACGTCCAAGAACCTTCTTCATGGTGTGTCTCCTGTGGCGACCGGGCCTCGCCGATCGCGTTGGAGGCTTTATGACGATGGAACGCCGACCGCAGAAGATTGCGAAATCGCCCTGCTGCGTTCTATCAATAGGACGATGAGAGACCTCAACGACCTCTATTACTTCGTCCAGGCGGTGGATCACGGCGGTTTCGCGCCCGCCGCGCGAGCGCTGGGCATGCAGAAGTCCAAGCTCAGTCGACGTATCGCCTTTCTGGAGGACCAACTGGGCACGCGCCTGATCCAGCGATCGTCCCGCAAATTCTCGGTTACGGAGGTCGGTCAGGAATATTACCGCCACTGTCTGGCCATGCTGGTCGAGGCCGAGGCGGCCCAGGCCGTGATCGACAATGTCGCGGCCCAGCCGCGCGGCGTCATTCGCGTCGCCTGCGTGCCGGGGCTGCTGACCTATCAGATGGGCGGACTGATCGCGCGCTTCATGGC
>JALAGW010000045.1 GCA_022712235.1 Brevundimonas sp.
CCCCTGCCCTCCCCCCCCCCGGCCCCCCCCGCCCCGCGGCCCCCCGCCCCGCCCCCCCCCCCCCCCGCCCCCCCCCTCCCCCTTTCCCCCCCCCCCCCCCCCCCCGCCGGCCCTCCCGGTTTCGCCCAACGACAAGGGCGAGGCCATGGGTCGTCCGGTCGGGGTGCTGGGCGTCCGCTCCGGCGCCCTTATGGTGGCCGACGACGTGGGCAATGTCATCTGGCGCGTGACGCCGGTCCGACCCTAGGATCTGCAAGAAAAAGACCCGGCGCGAGCCGGGCCTTTGCGCCGTCGGCTCGGTCAGTTCGGCGGCATGATCACAATGGGCGCAGGCGGGGCCGCCGGCGTAACGGGCGCCGGAGCCGACGGCGTCACGGTGGGCGTCTGCGGCGCGACCGACAGATAGGGCTGCGGCCCGGACGATACGATCGGCGCGGTCGACTCGACCGCCGGTTCGACCGGGGCAGGCGCAGCGCGCTCAACCCTGGCCGGAGGCGCCGAGGCCTTGGCCGGAGCCGGGCTCGCGCGGCGCGGGATCGGTGCGACGGCCGACGGGGGAATGGGCGTCGCCGCCGTCAGTTCGGCCGGCGTCTCCATGGGAATGGTCGCCGTCGTCAGCGGCGAAACCTCGGGCGCCATGGCCGGAGGCGCGACCGGCGCGGCTTCAAGGGCCGTGGGCGCCGCCGGCTCGGCGGGTTGCATCAGCATGGCGGCGGCGGCCCCGCCGACGACCAGCGCGCCCAAGGGGGCCAGGATCATCCAGGTCTTGACCGGCTTGCTCGACTTGCGAGCGCCACCACGGGCATAGACGGGGACATAGGCCTCGCTATCGATGCGAGCCGCGGCGGGACGAACCTGATCAGTATAGGTCACGGACATCTTGTCTTCTCCTTTGATCCAGAGCCAGACAACCCGACCCGAAAGAGCAAGGTTCCGCGAATATCGTCGTCGCCGCGAAGAAACACCACCCGCGCCACAGTTCAGGCGAAAGCATGATCAAGTCATGGGATTGTCATTTCTTCAGCCATTCTTTCGTCAGAACGCCACTGAGGTTGACGTAACGTCGCGAAGCAACCTTACGCAGCGTCATCAAAAAGACGGGCAAAGCATCGCTTTGGTCAAACATTGTGGCGGTGCGCGCTTGCGACCTGTTGACCCGCCGCCCGTGCCCGTTCATCACCGTTGAAAAGCACAATCTGGGCAGAGGCGGCGCAACCATGGGTCTGGCAGCGAACATCCGGCGCGATATGAAGTTCGCGGGCGGGCTGTACCGCCTCCTGAAGCGCATCAAGCCCATCACCCTCGACAGCGACGTTCTGGTCTGTGACGACATCGAGGAGGCCGTCGACAAGTTCCCCGACAACATCGCGCTCGAGGACGAGAACCGCCGCCTGACCTATCGCGAGCTGGACGCCCTGGCCAATCGCTACGCCCACTGGGCCAAGGCGCGGAACCTGAAGCGTTCGGACGTCATCGCCCTGGTCATGCACAACCGGGTCGAATACCTGGCTGCCTGGTTCGGTTTCTCCAAGGTCGGCGTGGCCACGGCCCTGATCAACACCAATCTGACGGGTCAGGCCCTGGCCCACTGCCTGACCATCTCCAACGCCTTCAACGTCGTGACGGATCAGGACTGCTGGCGCGCGGTCGAGGAAGCCCGCCCCTTCGTCGATCGCAATCTGATGAGCTGGGTCCACGGCCTGGCCGACGAGGACGAGACCAACGACCGCCGCGACATCGACAACGCCGTGCGCAGCGCCTCCTCGGTGCGCCCCGACAAGAGCCTGCGCAACGGCCTGACCAACCGCGACACGGCCCTGTTCATCTTCACCTCGGGCACGACCGGCCTGCCCAAGGCCGCGCGCATCCCCCATTCGCGCGCTCGCACCTATATGCGCGCCTTCGCCGGGGCCACGGCCTCGACGACCAAGGACGCCCTCTACAACTGCCTGCCGCTCTATCACTCGACCGGGGGCCTGGTCGGGGTCGGCTCAATCCTGCTGAACGGCGGACGGATGGTCATTCGCCGCCGTTTCTCCTCGACCCATTTCTGGCCCGATGTGAAGGCGTCCGGCGCCACCATGTTCGTCTATATCGGCGAGCTGTGCCGCTATCTGGTCAACTGCCCGCCCAATGAGGACGAGCGCGCCCACAGGCTGCGCCTGGCCTTCGGCAACGGCTTGCGCCCGGATGTCTGGACCGAGTTCCAGTCGCGCTTCGGCATCAAGGACATCATGGAGTTCTACGGCTCCACCGAGGGCAACGTCTCCCTGTTCAACTTCGACGGCAAGGCCGGCGCCATCGGCCGCGTGCCCAGCTATCTGAAGTCGCAGATCAATATCCGCCTGATCGCCCTGGACCCGGAAACGGGCGAGCCGCTGCGCCGTTCGGACGGCCTGTGCCAGCTGGTCTCGATCGGCGAGACCGGCGAGGCCATCGGCCAGATCGCCTCGGACATCCGTCACGACTTCTCGGGCTACGCCGACAAGAAGGCCTCCGAGAAGAAGATTCTCACTGACGTCTTCAAGAAGGGCGACCGCTGGTTCCGCACCGGCGACCTGATGCGTCAGGACCGAGACGGCTATTTCTACTTCATGGACCGTCTGGGCGACACCTATCGCTGGAAGGGCGAGAACGTCTCCACCGCCGAGGTCGAGCAGCGCCTGCATGACGCGCCGGGCGTTCAGGAAGTCATCGCCTATGGCGTCGCCGTCCCCGGTCAGGAAGGCAAGGCGGGCATGGCCGCCCTGGTGCTGGAGGGCAAGTTCGACGCGGCCGCCTTCGCCGCCTACGCCGACGAGCAGCTGCCGCCCTACGCCCGCCCGGTCTTCCTGCGCATGATGAAGTCGGCCGAGACCACCGGCACCTTCAAATATCGCAAGGTCGATCTGGTCGCCGATGGGTTCGACCTCGAGAAGGTCGAGGGCGCCGTCTATGTCCGCGGCGGCAAGGCCGGCTATCAGAAGCTGACCGCCAAGGCCTATGAGGCCATCATCGACGGCACGACGCGCCTCTGAGCGCCCGACGCCTGCGACATCGCGCGTCTGGATTGCGTCCCGAACCGGGATTCCTGAAACGCGCTCTTAAGCATTAACGCTGATAACGGGCGTCCTGAGCTCTCTCCTTCAGGACGTCCGGCGACCCCATGTTCCAGATCATCGGCATCATCATGCTGTTCGCCATGGTGTTCGGCAGCTTCCTGCTGCACGGCGGCAAGATGGCGACGATCCTGTATTCGCTGCCCTATGAGCTGATGGCCATCTTCGGCGCGGGCATCGCGGCCTTCCTGATCTCCAACAGCCTGCCGGTCATCAAGGGCGCCCTGGGCGGCCTGGGCAAGTCCTTCGCCGGGCCCAAGTGGAAAAAGCAGGACTACAAGGACCTGCTGAGCCTGCTGTTCCAACTGACCAAGACCATGAAGTCCAAGGGCGTCATCGCCCTGGAAAGCCACATCGAAAAGCCGGCCGAGAGCACCATCTTCCAGAAGTATCCCAAGGTGCTGAAGGACCATTTCGCCACGGACTTCATCTGCGACACCCTGCGCATGATGACCATGAACCTCGAAGATCCGCATCAGATCGAGGACGCCATGGAAAAGCAGTTGGAGAAGCACCACCACGAAGCCCTGGCCCCGGCTCACGCCCTGCAGAACCTGGCCGACGGCCTGCCGGCCCTGGGCATCGTCGCCGCCGTGCTCGGCATCATCAAGACCATGGGCTCGATCACCGAACCGCCGGAAGTCCTGGGCGGCATGATCGGCGGCGCCCTGGTCGGCACCTTCCTCGGCGTCTTCCTGGCCTATGGCCTGGTCGGCCCCTTCGCCGCGCGCCTGAGCTCGATCGTCGATGAAGAGGCCGCCTACTACAAGATCATCCGCTCGGTGCTGGTGGCCCACCTGCATGGCAACGCCGCCCAGATCTCGGTCGAGATCGGCCGAGGCGACATCCCGTCGACGTCCCAGCCCTCCTTCACCGAAATGGAAGAAGCCCTGGCCGCCGCGCCGATGGACGCCTGATCCGACCACGGACGGGAACACGGATCGCTCACGCCGGTTCTCCACAGGTCACGTTCGCGTGCATGCCGTGGAGCCCCGCATGAAAGCCCTTCCTCCCCTGCTGTTGGCCGCCATCGCCCTGACTGCGGCGGCCTGTAACGACGCATCGCCACCCGCGGCCTCGACAGCGCCGCCTCCCGAGCCCGCCGCGCCCGCCGGTTCGATGACGACTCCGCTAGACGACGCCGCGCCTCCCCCCGGAGAATCCATCGCGACGCCCTCGACGCCGCCGACGACCCAGACCCCGCCGACCCTGCCCGAGGACAGGCCGCCGAGCGATCCGACGAACCCGACCTCGCCGCCGGTTCCTCCGACCTGAATCCTGACATCGGACTTGTCGAACCCGGTAATCTCGCGTTACGCCTTGCTTCGGCGGGGATCAGCCCGCCGTATTTGAAATCAAAGGGGCTATAGTCACATGACCATCCGTCGCCTGATGATCGCCGCCGCCGGGCTCAGCGCCCTGTCGCTGGCCGCCTGCCAACAACCGGCGCCCAAGACCGAAGAAGCCGCCGCAGCCGCCGACGCGGCCGCAGAG